>JASHZA010000361.1 GCA_030042765.1 Candidatus Binataceae bacterium
TGACCCGGAGGGGGATTGCCGCCGCAATCGTCCCATCCGATCGCCCTGCCCTTGTACTCGCGGCGTGTCAGTTCATAACCCCAGTCGCGGAAGGCGCCCTCGGTGAACTTCTGGATGTTGCCTTTGTGGACCAAGGTCACGCTCTTGCGCTTATGAGAAATCGCGTAGTCAAGCGCCGCGCGAATCAGGCGCTCCGAACCCTCTCGCGAGACCGGCTTGATACCGATGCCGGAAGTGTTGGGGAAACGGATCTTGGTCACGCCCATCTCTTCCATCAGGAACTTGATGACCTTCTTTGCTTCAGGAGTCTCAGCCTGCCATTCGATCCCCGCATATATGTCTTCCGCGTTCTCGCGAAAGATCACCATGTCGACCTTTTCCGGCGTCTTCACCGGGCTCGGCGTTCCTTTGAAGTAGCGTACGGGTCGCAAACACACGTAGAGATCCAGTAGTTGCCTCAGAGCGACGTTGAGGGATCGGATGCCGCCGCCGACCGGCGTCGTCAGCGGTCCCTTGATTCCGACGAGGAACTCGCTGAAGGCCTCGACCGTCTCGTCGGGCAGCCATGAATTGAACTGCTTGAAAGGCTTCTCGCCCGCGTAAACCTCCATCCAGGCGATCTTGCGCTTGCCGCCATAAACCTTCTCGACCGCGTGGTCGAAAACGTACTGCGAGGCCCGCCAAATGTCCGGGCCGGTGCCGTCGCCTTCGATAAACGGGATGATTGGCTCATCCGGAACCTGGACCTTGCCGTTAACGAGCTTGATTTTTTCACCCTTGCTCGGAACCTTGATGTGTTTGAACGCCATCTGCCTTACACTCACCCCACCGTAAAAGGTAATTTTGCGCGCCTGGCGGCTGCGCCATTAACGCCCGCGATCACATTGCGCTTAATCATATAGCAAACCCATCTCGAAGCCAGCAAAAACGCTCGGTCAGCCGCCCTATTTTCGCCTACGTCGCCATGCCTTGCCCCCGCCGGCGGCCCGATGCTATTTCGGTTTTGCGAACGCACGCGCAATCCCTGACGCCGTGGAGCAGCTATGGATTTTCGATATACGCACGAAGAAGAGGCCTTTCGCTCGAAGCTTCACGGATGGCTTGAGAAAACTTCGGGGGAAGTTTTCGGCCGCGGCAAGGACGGTGGAGTAGGTGCTTCCACTGCCAGCCTGCTCGACGTCGGTGACGATACTCGGTGGCAACGCCTGCTCGAGTACCATCGGCGGCTCTACGATTCGGGCTACGTCGCGCTGCACTGGCCCACGGAGTACGGTGGCGGCGGCGCGACCCTGATGGACCAGGCCATCTACCAGGACGAGGTCTTGAGCTACGCCCTGCCTCTGTACGGCGCCAACCAGCTCGCGATCGACCGCATCGGACCCACTCTGATGTTCATGGGGACCCAGGCGCAGAAGGACCGCTATCTGCACAAGATGCTGACCGGTGAAGAAATCTGGTGCCAGGGTTATTCTGAACCCAACGCCGGCTCCGACCTCGCCGGTATTCAGACCCGCGCCGTGCTCGACGGCGACACTTTCGTCATCAACGGACAGAAGGTATGGACCAGCCTCGCCCATCGCGCACATATGCAGGTGCTGCTGGTTCGCACCGACCCCGATGCGCCCAAGCACAAGGGCATTTCCTATTTGCTGGTCGACATGAAGAGCCCGGGTATCACGATTCGGCCGCTGGTGCAGATAACGGGCGAGGCCGGCTTCAACGAAGTTTTCTACGACAACGTTCGCGTGCCCAAGGAAAATATTGTCGGTGAGATCAACCAGGGATGGCAGGTCTCGATCGCGACCCTGATGTATGAGCGGGTCTCGGGCGGCACCCGCCATCCGGTTCAGCGCACGATTACCGAATTGCTCGAACTGTCGAGGCATACGGAATTCGAGGGAATCCCTGCGAACAATCACCCGTATGTGCGTCAAAGGCTGGCGCAGTTCGCCGTCGAGGCCGAGTGCCTGCGGCTGAGCCGCTATCGGTCGCTCACCTCGCAACTCAAGGGCAAGATTCCCGGACCCGAGAGCTCCTTCGGCAAGCTTTTTGCCACCGAACTCAATCTGCGGGTAGCGATGTTTGCCGACGAGTTGCTCGGGCCTTATGCAACGGTCGACAAGGGCTCGATTGGAGCGGTCGAGGGCGGCCGCTGGATGGCGCGGTCGCTGGCCGCACGCGGGCTGACGATAGCGGCCGGCTCGAGCGAAATCCAGCACAACATCATCGGCGAGCGCGTTCTGAAGCTGCCCAAGGGCTGATCGATTTTCGGCTGCGGGTATCTTTTGGCGGCGCGCACGAGCCGCTACAATTGCGATCGCTGGCGGTGCGGCGGATGGGCGGACGCGGCAGAAGAATACGAGTGCTTTGCGCGCTGATCCTGATCAGCGCTGCGGGATGTGCGACTCGCGAGGCGCCCCAGCCGCTGGCGGTCTCGTCTCCGCCGCCCGGTACGCATCCATCGCTCGTCGGAATCGCGTCGTGGTATGGCCCAGGCTTCAACGGCCATCGCACCTCGAGCGGCGAAATCTACAACGAGGACGACCTTACGGCCGCCTCAACCCTGTTCCCGCTCGGAACTCGCCTCCTCGTAACCAACCAGGACAACGGCCGCTCCGTGGAAATCACCGTCAATGACCATGGCCCGTATGTGAGAGGTCGCGGCATCGACCTGTCCGAGCGTGCGGCCCGAGTGCTCGGGATGATCGGCCCGGGCACCGCGCCGGTGCGGATGGAGGTACTTGAAACACCCGCAGGCGGTCCCGCGCTGGGTCAACGCTACTTCGTGCAGTTGGGATCGTTCTCCAACCCGCAAAACGCGCACCGGCTTGGTGAGCTTTTCGCTGCGCGGTACCCGGATGTGCACATCGAGGAGACCCGCGGAAGCGAAAGCCCCTATTACCGCGTGCGGATGGGCGCCTTCGTGACGCGCCAGGCAGCCGAAGAGCGCGCGACACATGTTGCGGGCTTGGGCTATCCAATCGTTATAGTTACGGAATAGCGCGCCGCTCGTGGCGTAGAAACGGCGAATGATAACGTTAGGAACTTTAGTGGATAATCGCACACAATACAGCAAAATAGCTTTGATAATCCCTACGTAGCAATGCTATGCTGGCCATATGCCAGCACGAACCCAGATCCGCGCGATCGCTCTCATTCTGGGTCTATCGTTGCTTGGCGCGTTCGTCCTCGCGGGTCGCGCCGGCGCGCTGGTTCATAACGGTGCGCTTGATATCAACAAGGCAGTCGCGACCGCACAGACCATCCAAATCGTCCGCGATCTTCACTTCAAGCGCGACGTCGGCGTCACTGTTATGACGCCAGATCAGGTCGCGAGGATGCTGGAGGTGCCCAAGCTAGGGGATCCCTCGGACGACCAGATAGCTGCCGAAGGAGTCGCGGGCGCGATGCTCGGGCTGTTTCCTCAAGGGATCGATCTCAAATCCGCTTCGATCGAGACGTTGAAGGAACAATTGCTCGCCTTCTACGACTTCAATACCAGGCACATGGTGGTGATCGACGGCGGTGATAAGAGTATCAGCTCGAATATCGAGTTGGCGGGCGAGCGCGCGGGCCAGCGCGACTACCTTGGCTACCTGATTCTTGCGCACGAATACACGCACGCGCTTCAGGATCAGAATTTCCACCTCGGCGACAAGCTGCAGCGGTTGCGCGACAACACCGATGCAGAACTCGCGTTGCGTTCGGTGGCTGAGGGTGACGCCACACTCTCCGGATGGGGTTACGTATTGGGCAAGATGGACGTCGGGACGGTGCAGATGCTCGAGTCGGACGTCAAGACCTTCACCAAAGACTACACTCTCCATCCCAAAGATGGATCGCTGGCCGCTTACGAATACTTCAATTTCCCCTACGTTGAGGGGCTGCGGTTCGTCAGTGAAGCATACAAGCGCGGCGGATGGGGCGC
>JASHZA010000362.1 GCA_030042765.1 Candidatus Binataceae bacterium
CGGCATACGATAACGGACGCCGAAAAAATGGACGGTGTCGGCCTCATGCCTCACGCCGCCGTCGATGCGTTTGATCGGGATATTGATGTAGCTGCCCGCGAGACTCGCCAAGACGCCCAAAAAGGCCGCTTCCGGCGACAGTCCGATCATCTGGAACGCATGATGGATCAGGTTTATCTCGATCACGAAAACGAATACGAGGATCAACAGGAAGGCGATCGCGTAGAGAATGACGAAGGGGCCGAAGAACATAGCGCGCGATGATAGCATGCGCCCGCGGCCTGCGCCCACGGTCGCGCCGCGCAGGATCTCCGGCGAAACGCCTTTGCAGCCGTTCGTTTGTCAACGGGAGCCGCTATCCTGTAATGCTCGCGCAGGCGGCACTCTCTCGTTGTTGTTGCCGCTGAGCGAGACTGCGATTGGGTGGCGCCGAGGGCGCGACTCAAGGAGGGTTCGATTGTGAAATTCGGCCTGTTCTACCAACTTCCCTGTGCTCCCGAACAGTCGGAGCCGGTGCGCTACCAGGAAACCATCGAGCAGATCATGCTTGCCGATGAACTCGGTTTCGATATCGCATGGCTGGCCGAGCTTCACTTCTTCCGTCCGTTCTCGATCATGCCTGGGCCGCTCTATGTCGCCACGGCAGCGGCGCAGCGTACCCGCCGGATTCGCTTCGGCACCGGCGTGACCCTGCTGCCGTTCCATCACCCGTTGCGCATCGCCGAAGAGGCCGCGGTGGTGGACATTCTGACCGGAGGCCGGCTCGACTTCGGGGTTGGCCGCGGAACTATTGCGGTGCACTTTCAAGGCTACAATGTTTCGCGGGAGGAGAGCCGAGCGCGCTTCGAGGAGACGCTGGAAATAGTCGAGAAGGCCTGGACCACCGATCGTTTCTCCTATGCCGGAACCTATCATCGGATATCCGATGTGGCGACCGTGCCCAAGCCCCTCCAGAAACCGCATCCTCCGGTTCGGATCGCCGCGAACAGTCCGGAGACGGCTGAATTCGCCGGCCTCAAGGGCTACGACGTGATGGTGGCCGCGCCGATCAATCCCCTCCCTGGCTTTTTCGGCCACGTCGGCAAGTACCGCGACGCGCTTGCGCGTGGCAGCCACGCCGCGGAAAAACGCGACCTCGCCGCGCTCTTCTTCACCTGCACCGCCGAAACCCTCGCCCACGCACGGACGGAATACGAACCATCGATGATGCACTACTTCAGGACGATCGGCGAGCAGGCGCGACTGGGGGACAAAAGCCAGTACGAAGGCTCGTATCAGTATTTGAAGCAAGTGCGTGAGCGCGCGGCCGCAATGACGTGGGAAACGGTGGAAACCACTATGGGGATGTTCGGACCGCCCGCCGAGTGCATCAGGCGAATCAACCAGGTCTACGAGGGCGCGCGAATCGATCAGCTTGTATGCTGGTTTAATCCGGGGGGCAGAATTCCGCATCGGGATGTGATGGCCTCGATGGAACGCTTCGCGGCGGGTGTGATGCCCGCGGTGCGGGGCCTCGGCGAATAGGCTTACTCCGCACGATGGATGATTTGACGGTATTTCCTCGGGGCGCTTCATTGCCGGCCGTTCTCGCCCAGCTCGCGCGGCAAATCGAGGCCGACGGCGGCGCCGCGCTTGCAGCTTACCAGGAGCCGATCGGAGATCACTGGCAGCTCTTCGCATTGCTCCCCGGCGCGATCCTCAAACCGACTCCGTTCCAGCGCGACCTCTCGCCCGCGCACATGAAACGGCTGGTCGAGGTGATGAAGAAACTCGACCGCTACACCGAGCCTATCGTGGCGGTGCGCACGGAGGGCGGCGAGTACTGGACGCCCAACGGCAATCATCGCCGCGCCGCGGCGCTCAAGGCCGGCGCGAAGATGATCCCGGCGATCGTGATTCCCGAGCCGGATGTCGCCTACCAGATTCTCGCGCTCAACACCGAGAAGGTCCACAACCTGCGCGACAAAGCCCTGGAAGTCATCCGCATGTATCGCGGGCGGCTCGACCAGAATCCACGCGCTGTCGAAAAGAACTTTGCGTTCGAGTTCGAGCGCGCGCACTTCATCACGCTCGGCCTGATCTACGAGCGCAAGCCGCGGTTTTCGGGCGGCGTCTTCACGCCAATCCTGAGCCGGGTCGATGTATTTCTCGCCGAACAGCTGAAGGAAGCGATGGCCGATCGCGAAGAGCGGGCCGCACAGGTCGAACAGGCCGACGCGCTGCTGAATGATCTGGTCGCCGCCGGCAGGAAGCGCGGCATCGTGCACCCCTATCTCAAGAATTACATCGCGGCCCGCTGCAATCCATTGACGCGTACCCGAAAGAGCCTGCCCTCGTGCAAGTCGGCATTGGCGAGCTTTTGCAAGGCGCTCGGACAGTTCGATCTGGCCAAGGTCCACTTCGGCGAGGTCAGGACCGCCGCGGCGATCGCGGCGGCCGCGACCGAGGCGTAGGGGATTCGACTAGGCCGCGCAGCTCAAGCCGCGGCCGTGGCCTGACTGAGTTCGAATGCGCCGGCTTCGATCGATTCCGCGGATCGCAGCACGATCTTGACGCCCAGGCGGTGCTCCGCGCGCTCGAGCTCGCGCGATCCCGCGTCGTAGAGATAACGCGCGACCTCGGGGTTGACCTTGGCTACCAGCATGTCGGTGCGCGGACGGCTCCCGGCCGCGCGCTGAATTCCGCGCATCACTTCCGCCGCCGCCGACGCCACCGACTTGACCACCCGCCGCCCCTGGCATCGCGGGCAGGCCTCGGTCAAAACCTCCTCGAGGCTTTCGCGGGTGCGCTTGCGCGTCATCTGCACCAACCCCAACTCGGAAATCTTGAGCATCGAGGTGCGCGCCTTGTCGCGGCGCAGCGCCCCCGACAGCGACTCGGTGACGCGCTTGCGATCAGCTTCGCGGGTCATATCGATGAAATCGACGATGATGATGCCGCCGATGTTGCGCAACCGCAGTTGCCTGACCACCTCTTCAGCCGCCTCCAGATTCGTGCGGAGCACAGTTTCGTCCTGGTTGCGTTTCCCCACAAAGCGGCCTGTATTGACGTCAATCGCAGTCAGCGCCTCGGCCTGATCGATGACCAGATAGCCGCCGGACTTTAGCCATACTTTCCGCTCGAGCGCCCGCTCTATCTGGGGCTCGATGCGGAAATGATCAAAGATCGGTTCGTCTCCTTCGTACAGCACGGCGCGCGATCGCAGGCGCGGCATGTAGGTCTGCACGAACTCCACGATCCGCATGTAGGTCTCAGGGTCGTCGCACCACAAGCGGTCGATCTCGCTGGCGAAAAGATCGCGCACCACCCGCAGCGCCACGTCGAGGTCGCTGTAGAGCAGCGCCGCCGGAGGGCTCGTTTCGCTCAGCTTTACCACCGAGGACCACAGCTTTGTAAGAAACGCGACGTCGCGCTGAATTTCACGCTTGCTCACGCCCTCGCACGCAGTGCGCACGATAAACCCGCCTTGCGCCGGCGCCAGTTCCCGCACTGCCGCGCGCAGCCGCGCGCGCTCCTCCGCGCTCTCGATTCGCCGCGAGATGCCGATATGGTTGCTGGTTGGCGTGTAGACCAAATGACGGCCGGGCAGTGAGATAAACGAAGTGAGGCGTGCACCCTTGGTGCCGATCGGCTCCTTCGCCACCTGCACGATGATCTCCTGGTTTCTTTTGAGCTGCTGCTCGATCGGGAGCCGCGTGCGATGGCGAGTGTTGCGCCGGCGCCGGCCCCGGCCCGTTGCCGCCTCCGCCGATGGCTCCTGCTCCGCACTCGCGAGATTGGGATCCACGCCGTCCACAATAACGGGCGGCACCGCTTCGCTTTCGCTCATCGGCTCGGTTTCCACGTCCTCTTCGCCGGTTACCTCGGCTACTGATCCGAATGCCGAAACTTCCGTCTGATAGTCGGATACGTGGAGAAAGCCGGCCTTCTCAAGACCGATGTCTACGAATGCGGCCTGCATTCCGGGCAACACCCGCGTGACTTTGCCCTTATAGATATTGCCGACGAGACCCTGGTGATGTTGCCGTTCAAGGTAGAATTCTCCCAGCGTCCCGTCCTCGAGCAGTGCCACCCGCACCTCAAGTGCGGAGGCATTAATGACAATCTCGCGCTTCACCGTATTCTTCCAGCCGGCTCGGCCGCGCCTCTCACTGGCGACGGATAAAAAGCCGTATCACCGGGCTTAAGCGGTCGTTTTCGAGCGATAGTGCCGAGGATCTATCCGAGCGAAGCATGGGACGGCGCCGAACTAATCAGACTTGATCGGCGATCACGGCTTGATAATACGGATCGCCTCAAATTTCCGCAAGGCGAGGTGCCGAAAGGTCAGAGGTGGCCGGCCAGCCAGAAGTTCGATTAGGGCCCTCACATCCTGAAGACCGGGAGCCTTCGGTCAGCTTATGCACAAAATTCTGGTGGCAACAAAATCGTTTCACCGGAGGAACCAAAGTTAACGCTTTGAATGGCTTGAAGAGGCGTCATACCATTAGAGGTCAGTCCAACACATGCTAACTCCTGCTTTACCCTACGAGGAGTCGAAAGAAGCCAAATGCAGTACAAGTTAATTCCCCGCCAAGGGTGAAATCCCTCGCCCCGAGCTGATCCGCGCCGAGCCAGAAATTTGCCGGCTAATTCATACAGAGACAACCTGCGGTGGTATGTTGTATGCTTGACTCGGACCGCTTGGGGTCGCTACCACTTTAAACCATGGCTGTCGCCGCTGATACCGTCTTGCCGCGTCAGGCGGGGCTGGCCTTGCTCAACAGCAAGGTGCTGGTTCTCAACCGATCGTATCTGCCGGTGCATGTCACTTCCGTCAAGAGAGCGTTCGCACTGCTCTATCAGGGTGTTGCAAGGGCGGTGGACGAGCAGTATCGCACCTTCGATTTCGCCACTTGGCGAGACTT
>JASHZA010000363.1 GCA_030042765.1 Candidatus Binataceae bacterium
GCCATCGCGCCGCCCCGTCCGACCGACCCGATTGCTCCCCATATGATGAGCCACGCAAGCGAGTTTGCGAGACCAAAGCCGACACTGCCGGCCGCGATTAGCAGCGAAATGACGGCAAGGAAGTTCTTGCGCCCGAACCTGTCCGCAAGCAGTCCGGTCGCGGTGGAAATTCCCGCCGCTGCGATCGCCGACACGGCGAGCATTGAACCCAGCGCCACAGCGTTGTACCCGAGTATCGCCATGTACAGCGGAACAATGATTCCGAGGTAACCCTGGGCGATACTGCGGAGCACGCGGAGCACGAACAGCCACTCCAGGTCGCGGTTGAGCCACGGAAATCCGAAAAGACCTCCTGCCGGGGCCTCGGCTGCTGACGCGAGAAAGTCTTCCACGCTGGGGTTCCGAATATCCGAATCAGTCAGTGACATCCGAGTGCCAGGGGAGTGATACTGCTTGGCGGTTGTAACACTCGACCGGACCTAGCGGGGACCGTGATGGAGCACACCCGCCCTGTCGAGCTCGTCAATCCCGACGGGCGAATAGCCAAGATAGTCGCGCAGAACCTCTGCGTTGTGTTCGCCCAAGGTTGGCGCTTCCAGGGTGAGCTCGGCGTATTCTGAAAAGCGCAGCGGAAAACCAGGAACGTCAAACTCCCCAAGGAAACGATCCCTGATCGTTCTTACCGTGCGGCGTTGCCTCAGATGAGGGTGGTTCATTGCTTGCTCGACCGTCAACGCGGGGGCGTAGGGCACGCGATGCTTCTCCAGGGCACGTTCCACCTCTTCGTCGTCGTCAGTGGAATCGACCCAGTCCTGAACGATCCGAATCACTTCCTTGATATTCTGCGCGCGCGCAGCCAGCGAGTTGTAGCGAGGGTCATCGGCCAGGTCCGGCCTCCCCATCGCGAGGCACATCGCCGGCCACTGCCGATCGAGGCCTCCGATGATGAGTATATAGCTGTGCTTTCCTTTGAACATACCCGCGGGCGCGACCATGTAGTGATGCTCGCCTGTCCGCCGAGGCTTCATCGCACCCCGGCTCGCGCTCAGCATCTGCACGTTCAGTTCATGGTAACCGAAATAGCAGTCGAGCAATGACGTTTCGACATATTGGCCCCGGCCGGTTCGCTCGCGTCCGAGCAACGCCGAAGTGATCGCCGCCAGCGCGTGCACGCCGGTGCTGACGTCGCCAATTCCAAGAGCGGGGAACACCGGAGCCCGATCCGGATAGCCCGACATATCAAGCACCCCGGCGTATGCGGCCCCGATAGTGTCGTATCCGGGACGGTTTGCCAAAGGTCCTGTTTGCCCCAGGCTCGATATAGAGCACATCACGATCTTAGGGTTCAATGCGCAAACCGTTTCATAATGGAGACCCATCCTCGCGATGACACCGGGCGCGTAGTTCTCGATCATCACATCCACCTTGGGGATGAACGCCTTGATGACCTCGAGACCCGCAGGATTTTTCACATCGATACAAAGGCTCTTCTTTCCCCGATTCTGTTGGATGTAGTAGGCGCTGCGACCGTCACGGAGGAAAGGTAGGGCGCGGCTCGGATCGCCGTTCGGGGCCAGCTCAACTTTGATCACCTCGGCGCCCATCTCGGCCATCATTCGTGTCGCTGCCGGTCCGGCCAAAACCTGCGTGAAGTCCAGCACCTTGTACCCATCGAGGACGTGTTTGAGCTGCGTCATGGCGAACCTCCATGGCTGCGAATCAGATCGCATATCTTTATCCAGTGCAAGCTCATGAGACGCCGAGTTTCCGACAGTTCAATCAAACGCCCGGACAGCCTACTTTTTATATGGCGCAGTTTCGGGAACTATCTTAGGATTACAGTTTGGTATAGTAGGCGATTCGTCGCGCTTCGCACGATTTCATCCGATCGCGGAACCACGGCCTTTGTTTAGGGCTCGCCCGAGCGGGCAGGGGAGAGGTTCGAAGGGAAAACTCTGATGGACCTTAAATACGTCGTTGAAATCGAGAAGGTGTCGCGCACGTACCGACGCGATGAGTTCGAAATCCACGCGCTTGACAACGTCACCATAAGGATCCCGGTCGGGCATTTTGTCGCGATCATGGGGCCCTCCGGTTCGGGCAAGACCACGTTGCTCAACCTGATCGCGGGCATCGACCATCCCACCGCCGGTCGGGTCGCTGTCGGCGACGAAGAAATCACCGGGATGAAGGAGCGTGAACTCGCAGCCTGGCGCGCGCGCCATATCGGGCTCGTGTTCCAGTTCTACAATCTGATCCCTGTACTGACGGCGTTTGAGAACGTCGAACTACCGCTCCTGTTGACATATCTCAACAAGGCTCAACGGCGGGAACACGTGGAGACGGCTCTGCGGGTGGTCGGACTCGCCGATCGGATGGATCATTATCCGCGCCAGCTTTCGGGCGGGCAGGAGCAGCGGGTCGCGATCGCCAGGGCGATCGTGACGGACCCGACCATCGTGGTGGCCGACGAACCCACGGGCGATCTGGACGCGGCATCGGCCGAAGACATTCTGACACTGCTGCGCGAACTCAACCGCCGCTTCAACAAGACGATCGTGATGGTAACGCACGATCCACGCGCCGAACGTCACGTTGACGAAGTGTATCGGCTCGATAAGGGCGTGTTGATCGGCGTCGACACAACTGTGGCCGCGTCCGCGCGGGCGACGTCAGCTTAGGCAGCGGGGATTCGAGGGCTCGACGCGACGGGGAAACCAATGAAATATACCCTGCTGGTCCTCAAAAATCTCACCCGCAGCAAGCGCCGGACGATTCTAACGGTGCTCTCAATCGCTGTCTCACTGTTCATCTTCTCGGCCTTGGTGAGTATGCCGGCGGTGGCGAATCGGTTCCTGGCGGATTCCGCATCGACCACGAGAATTGCATGCCACAACAAAGCCGGTGTGACGTATTCACTGCCGGAGGCCTACAAGCAGCGGATTGCGACGACACCGCACGTCTCCGCGTTCACCGCGCAGAGCTGGTTCGGCGGCGTCTATCATGACGTTTCAGATCAGTTTCCGAATATGGCGGTGGATCCTGAAATGGTTGGTGAAATGTGGCCGGACTGGGATATCTCGCCGCAGGCATTGCATGATTTTCAGCGGGTTCGAACGGCCGCGCTGGTAGGCCCCGAAACCATGAAGAAGTTCGGGCTCCACATCGGACAACAGATAATGCTGCGCGGAACGATCTACCCCTTCAATGTCACACTCAATATTGTGGGCTTGCTGGGTGGTAAAGCACCTCCCAGCTTCCTGATTTTTCGGCGCGATTATCTCGAAGAGGCGGCTGGAACGCCGGGCTTCGTCGACGTGATATGGATAAAGGTTGACAATTCAGCAAACGTTCCACAGGTGATCGCTTCGTTGGACGAGGGCTTCGCTAATTCATCCGCCGAGACGTTGACCGAACCGGAGGCTGCCTTTTACGGGGGCTTCCTGGCAGGCTACCGGTTGTTCTTCCAAATTGCCGAGTTGATGGGGCTT
>JASHZA010000364.1 GCA_030042765.1 Candidatus Binataceae bacterium
AGCGCCATCCGGATGCCGTCGCCGGTGTTGAAACGGGTGCCGCGCACCTTCGCCAGATCCCATCCGGGCCCCAGGTAACGCGTGCGCCATTCCGCATTCGCCTCGAATCCGCCGGTCGCAATTACGACGCACTTCGCGGCAAGCGTCATGGTTTTGCCCTGTGCGCGAACAATCACGCCGTGCACACCCTCGTCGTCGCAGACGAGTTCGAGCGCGCGGCTGCGATACCACACGTCGATTCCGCTGCGCTCCGCGATCGCGTAATGCGCGTCGACGAGTCCGGGCCCGCCGCCCCACGCCTCGACCGTTAGCCCGCCCCAGAATTTGAACCGGCCTTCGACCTTAAAGGCCTGTCGCCCGTAGATCGGCGCGAAGCGAACACCCCTGGCGCGCATCCATAGCAGCGTGTCGAAGCTGCGCGTAACCAGGGTCTCCGCAAGCTTCGGATCGGTGTGGTACTGCGTCACCCGGCATAAATCGTCGTAGAACTGATCCTCGGCATAGACGCCGAAGTCGGTATTCGCCTTTTCCTCCTCAGTCAGATCCGGCATCAGGCGCACGAGGTCGTCGACGCCATTGTACGCAACGCGCATCCCACCCGCCGTGAAGCGCGAATTGCCGCCGCGCTCTTCCTGCGGAGCGGCTTCGAGCACGAGCACGGTGGCGCCCTGCTCGCGCGCCGCATGTGCCGCGCAAAACGCGGCATTCCCGCCGCCCAGCACGATCACGTCATACGAGGCCATAGTACAAACTCCGCTCCAGCACGCTGCAATCTCAAGTTTTCTGTTCGCCCGAATCCGGCGGCACGATGCTGCGGGCGATCGACGTGTCCAGCGCCTCGTAGTCGTGGTAGCCGATGGTTTCGTACAACTCCGCGCGCGTCTGCATCCGCCCGATCATCGCCGCCGCACTCCCGTCGCGCGCCAGGCATCGGTACAGATCCTCGGCCGCCTTCGCCGCGACCCGCAGCGACGACACGGGCCATATCACCATCTTGAAGCCGAATTCCTCGAACTGCCGCGCCGTGAACTGCGGCGTGCGCCCGAACTCGGTCATGTTGGCGAGCAGCGGCGCCTTGACGTCGCGCGCAAACCTTCGGAACATCGCCTCGTCGGTCAGCGCCTCGGGAAAAATCACATCGGCGCCGGCTTCGAGATAAATTTGCGCGCGCGCAATCGCAGCGTCGAGCCCTTCGACCGCCGCCGCGTCGGTCCGCGCGATGATTCGCAGATAGCGGCGCGCGCGCACCGCTGCGCGAACCTTCGCCGCCATCTCGTCGGCCGCAACCAGGCGCTTGTCGTTCAGATGACCGCATTTTTTGGGCAGGATCTGGTCCTCGATCTGAACGGCCGCCGCGCCCGCGTCTTCCAATTCACGCACCGTGCGCATCACGTTGAGAATCCCGCCGAAACCGGTATCGCCGTCGACGACGAGCGGGAGTGCCGTGGCACGCGAAATCGTGCGCGTGAAGAAACATAATTCGTCGAGACCCAGGATGCCGAGGTCGGCCAGGCCGAGACTCGCGCTCAAAGCCCCGCCGGACAGATATAGCGCCTTGAAGCCGGCCTGCTTTGCGAGCAGTCCTGCAAGCGCGTTGTGCGCTCCCGGAATCGCGACGATGCCGGGCGCGCGCCACAGTTCAGCCAGGCGGTCGCCCGGCGGCGCCCCATCGGCTGCTTTGTCATCGAGCCAGGTCATCAACCTACTCCTCTTGCGCGCCGGCTCCGGCCGATAAGCGATCGCGAGCGGGCTCGCATCTCTCTTCTCGCACGGGCGGCGATGGCAGAAAAGATGTTTTCTAGGCCGCGCCGCTTTATGCAATATTCGGCTGCGGCGCCGCGTCGTTGGGAAAAGACCTGCTTAGCGCCCGGGAGATCGCGAATGATGAAATTCGGACTGCTTTATAACACCGACTACTATCAGAACCTGCACGGCTCCGCCTCGCGCTATTACGGCCAGATTCTCGAACAGACGCAACTCGCCGAGGAGCTCGGCTACCACGCGGTGTGGTTCGGGGAGCATCACTACTCCGGTTACTCCTTCGGATCGCCGCCTGTAATCGCAACCGCGGCGGCCGCGCGCACGAAGCGTATCAAGCTCGGTACCGGAGTTTCGCTCATCCCGCTCAACCATCCGGTGCGCCTCGCCGAAGAGTACGCGATGCTCGACGTGCTGAGCGAGGGGCGGCTCGAGTATGGAATCGGACGCGGCTTTCTAAACTATTCCTACGAGGTTTTTGGTATCGACCCCGAGCAGAGCCACGAGCGTTACCGCGAGGGCACCGATCTGATCGTCAAGGCGTGGACGGCTGACGGACCGATTTCCTTCAACGGTAAATTCTGGAAGCTTCAGGACTACACGTTCTTTCCGAAGCCGCTACAGCAGCCCCATCCGCCGATCTATGCGTCGGGGGCGATCACTCCGGAGAGCTTCGTCTGGGCGGGCCGGAAGGGCTTTCATCTGAGCAGCGGCTTTTTCGTCCCTGCGGCGGATCGGATTCGGGCCAACATCGGCCTTTACCGTGACGCACTGCGCGAGAGCGGCTTCGACCCGTCGACCCGCGAAATCTCCGGCGTGTACCAGATGTATTGCGGCGAGTCGCGCGAGGAGGCTCGCGATCATGGCGGCGTGTATGCGCTTCAGTACTTCAAGTTCTTCGACTCGCTCGACCGCCGCAAGATGCATACGTCAGCCGCGTATGAGCTTTACCAGCGCGGTGTCGCCAGTCCGTTCATTGGGAAGACTTTCGACGATCTCGACGCCTTGCGTGTGCTGCTGATCGGCACACCGGACAAGCTCATCGAGCACATACGCTGGGCCCAGGAATTCTACGGCGCCACCTATCTAATCCTGGAAGTGGCGCAAGGCGGCGAGCCGCACGAATACGTGATGCGATCGCTCGAGCGCTTTGCGAAATACGTGATGCCGGCGTTTAACGGCAACGGATAACCGCAGCATGGCGGACTACGACGTTATCGTGGTTGGCGCGGGCAACGCCGCACTTTCGGCCAGTGTCTCCGCGCGAAGTGCGGGCGCACAGCGCGTACTGGTGCTCGAGAAAGCGCCGGAGGAGATGCGCGGCGGCAATACCTACTATAGCGGCGGTCTGTTGCGCATCGCCTTCGAGCACACCGAAGAAATACTTCGCCTGGTGCCGAAGGCGCGGGAATTGCCGGGTTTCGTCGAAGGGATCGAACCGTATCCAACGGACGCATTCTGGTCGGACCTCCGCCGCATGACGGATAATCGCACCGACCCCGAACTCGGCGAGATCCTGATTTCGAATTCATACGCGACCGCCCGCTGGATGGCGGAGCAGGGCATCCGTTTCGAGCCCGCGATCTCGCTCGGCGCGGTTCGCGTCGGCAATGTGATCAAATGGCCCAAGGGCGCGATCGTACGCGCGGCCAACGAAGGGGTGGGCTTGTCGCGGATGTGGTTTGCAGCGGCGCAGAAAAATGGCGTCGAGATCCGTTACGGCGCTGCCGCCACGCGTCTGCTGCAAACCAGCCAGGGTTCGGTTTGCGGCGTGGCCGTGCGCGACTCGACCGGCATCCACGAGGTGCGGGCGCGCGCGGTCGTGCTTGGCTGCGGCGGGTTCGAGGCGAATGCGGCATGGCGCGCGCAATACCTCGGCCGTCCCTGGGATCACGCCAAGGTGCGCGGCACTCCGCATAATCAGGGCGACGGGCTGCGTATGGCGTTCGAGATCGGCGCGATGCCGTGGGGGCAATGGAGCGGATGTCATGCGACGCCGATCAACGCCGCGGCGCCGCCCTTCGGCGATCGCCAGCTCACCGATAAAACCAACCGCCTCTCATACCTCTACGGCGTGATGATCAACAAGCTCGGCGTGCGCTTTGTCGACGAAGGCGAGGACCAGGCGCTTTTCACGTACGCCAAGTTCGGCGGCATCATCCTGAATCAGCCCGGCGGAATCGCGTACCAGATTTTCGACAGCAAGGTGACCAACCTGCTCGAACCGCGCTATTCGACCAGTCAGCCGGTAGCGGCGGATCGCCTCGACGATCTGGTCGCGCAACTCGATGTCGATCGCGAGGCCGCGCTTCGCACGCTCGGCGATTTCAACGCGGCAGCCGGTCACGGAAACTTCAATCCGGGCGAACGCGACGGGATGACCACCAGGGGCCTCACCCTGCCCAAATCGAACTGGGCGCAAAAGCTCGACACACCGCCCTTTTTCGCGTGGCCCGTCACCGGCGGGATAACGTTCTCCTTTGGCGGGCTCAAGATAAGTAATCAGGCGCAGGTGATCGGCACCGGATGGGAGCCGATTCCAGGACTGTACGCGTGCGGCGAGATGGTGGGCGGGATCTTCCACAACAATTATCCGGGCGGATCGGGCCTGATGTCGGGCGCGGTCTTCGGACGTATCGCGGGAGCCAGCGCCGCGCAGGGCGGGTGATCATGGATCGCATCGCTTCGCGAGGAGGTCCGCGATGAAGCAAATCAAACTGCGCGCGGTGTTCATGCGCGGCGGAACCAGCAAGGCCGTGATGTTCCGCCAGAGCGATTTGCCGCGCGACCGCGCCCTGTGGGATCCGATCTTTCTCGGCGTAATCGGGAGCCCGGATCCCAACGGGCGGCAGTTGGACGGAATGGGCGGCGGCCTCTCATCGCTCTCGAAGGTCTGCGTGATCGGATCGTCGAGCCGCGCCGATGCCGACGTCGACTACACCTTCGCGCAGGTCGCCGTGAGTCAGGCTGCGGTCGACTACAGCGGAAATTGCGGCAACATGTCGTCCGCGGTCGGACCGTTCGCGGTCGATGAAGGGATGGTTGCGGCGAACGGCAGCGAGGCGGTCGTCCGGATTCACAACACCAACACCGGAAAAATTATCGTCGCGCGCTTTGCGATAGATGGTGGTCTGGCCGCGGTCGACGGAGAGTTCGTGCTGCCAGGCGTTGCGGGCAGCGGCGCGCCAGTGCGTCTCGATTTTCTCGATCCGGG
>JASHZA010000025.1 GCA_030042765.1 Candidatus Binataceae bacterium
TACCGGCCGTACAGCTACGCCTGCTCGCTGCTGCGCCCCACCGTGACCTGCGGCGACGACACGGCGAGGATCGGCCCGGGTGGCTACCACGCCTTCGTTGTTCCGGCCGGGCAGAAGGTGGAATGCAGCGTCGCGAGTAGCGAAAGCGCAGACCTGGTCGAGATTCAGGCGCAGCCCCGCGTCTACTACATCAAAGAACAGTTTGGGTGGGGTGTCCTGACGGGACATCCTCACCTCAATCCGATGGACGCAGACCAGGCGCAAACGGAGATTCAGCGATGCTGTGTCCAGGAGCCGGCGCTACCCTGAGTCAGGCCTCGAGCGAGTATGCGCTTTCCTCGTGCTCGCTCAAATCCAGGCCGCTGCGTTCGTCTTGCTCACTGACCCGCAAACCGACAAGCACATCGGTAATCTTGAGCAGGATCAAGCTGCCGACGAAGGCGAAGGATATGCTCGAGAGTACCGCGAGGGCCTGAATCCCCAACTGCTGCGGGTTGCCGAAAAAGAGCCCGTTGGCGCCCGACGAATTGACCGCCACGCTGGCGAAAAGCCCTGTGGCAAGGGCACCCCAAGTTCCCCCGACGCCGTGCACACCGACGACGTCGAGCGCGTCGTCGTAGCCCAAGCGCGGCTTGATTCGCACCGCGAGAAAGCAGACCACGCCGGCGACCAGACCGATAATCACGGACGAAATCGGTCCCACGAAACCGGAGGCCGGGGTTATTGCCACCAAGCCCGCGACTACGCCGCTTGCCGCGCCCAAGGTGGTCGGCTTGCCCAGGACGATCCATTCCGCGAAGACCCACCCAAGAGCCGCTGCCGCCGCGCCCGTGTTGGTCGCCACGAAGGCCGAAACGGCCAGGCCGTTCGCGGCCAACGCGCTACCGGCGTTGAAACCGAACCATCCGGCCCACAACAGGCCCGCACCCGCTACCGTCAAGGTCAGATTATGCGGAGGCATTGGCTCGCGCAGGTAGCCCTGACGCCGACCGATCATCAAGACGGCCGCAAGCGCCGAGATACCGGAAGAAATATGCACGACCGTGCCGCCGGCGAAATCGAGCGCGCCCATCTTGTGTAGCCATCCGTCGGCGCCCCATACCCAATGGGCCAGCGGATCGTAAATGAGAGTCATCCACAGCAGGCTGAAAACGAAAAAGCCGCGAAACGATATGCGCTCGGCGAAGGCCCCCGTGATCAGCGCCGGCGTGATCACCGCGAACATGCATTGGAAGATCATGTAGGCCTGATGCGGGACGGTGGCCGAGTAATCGGGGTAGGGCTGCGTCGCGCTAACGCCCGCCAGTCCTATCCAGTGCAGACTGCCGATAAAGGCGTTGCCGGGCGAGAAGGCAAGGCTATAACCGAACAGAACCCATTGTACCGATACCAGCGCCGCGAGCATGAAGCTCTGCATCAGGATCGCAAGCACGTTCTTGCGCCTCACCATCCCGCCGTAGAAAAGCGCGAGGCCCGGGGCAGTCATCATCAGCACCAGCGCCGATGAAGTCAGCACCCACGCGGTATCGCCCGCGCTGACGGTGGCAGCGGCCGCATCGCTGGCGAATGCGGGGTCGGCGAGTAACAGGGCGGCGGCGGCAGTTCCCACGCAAAGGAGCGGCCTTGGCATCGAGATTCCCTCCCGGTCTATGTGAGCGCCTTGAAACAGAGTCCAGCACGCAATCCGGACCCAGGCGCGCGTTCCTTCGTGACAGAAAAGGCGTTTCCAAACAAGGGGCGAGATTCGTCGGAGAGAAAAATCCGATCGCGTCCGTCAAAAGCCGTAAAATCGGCCTAATTCCGCTTCGTAATCCGGGATGACGAGTCTCGCGTCACCGCATCGGGCGGATCGGTTAGAGCCACAAAAGAGGCAACCTATTAAACTGAGTCCTGCCCGCGACCGGCGTCACAAGACGCCCGCATCAGTTCAGGTGGGCGACTACCTGGCCCATCTTACCCGTGTCGTAAAGGCAAAAGTCTGCTATCTCACGCGCAAAACGCTGCGCGTTGA
This sequence comes from Candidatus Binataceae bacterium, assembly GCA_030042765.1. Classification (GTDB taxonomy): domain Bacteria; phylum Desulfobacterota; class Binatia; order Binatales; family Binataceae; genus JASHZA01. The sequence continues at coordinate 2,012 of JASHZA010000025.1, forward strand.
GCGCGTCCAGCATCGCTTCGACCACCACTGATTCAAATTCCTGAACCGGGATTACAAGATCGTAGCGTTCCTCGCGTATCGGGATGAAGCCGAGGCCATAAACCTGCGCAGCGACCCTGATAGTGATTCCGGCATCGGCTTGGCCGGCGGCGACCGCAGCGGCAACCTCGAGATGGCCGGCAAGTTCTCTCTGGTAACCCACGATTTGACCTGCGTGCAGGCCGAACTCGGCCAGCCCTTCGTCCAGGGCCAGGCGAGCTCCCGAACCAGCTTCGCGATTTACGATCCGCAGCCCTGGCTGCCCGAGATCGGCGGCGCTTCTGATTTTGCGCGGGTTGCCGGCTGCGGTGGCCAGCCCCAACTCCCAACCCGCGAAGTTGACCACGATCGCGCGCCGGCGCCCCAGCGAGCGCTTGATTTGGGTCAGGTTATATTCGCCGCTTTTGGGATCGCGCAGATGCACCCCGGCCGCATGCACGCGCCCCTCGACCACTGCCGCGAGTGCCCGAGTGCTCGAACACTGGACCACGACCGGGCACACGGGCGAACGCTTGCGTGCGAGCCAGTTCGCCAGAATTGCGGCAGCAGGATCGCATCCGGCGATAAGCAGGGTCGAATCAATCTCCTCCTGCGACATAAAGGTCGAGATTTTGGCGCGATGGCGCGTGGCGTGCCGGACGATTCCGGCAGACGGGGTCAGCGCGAGATGGGCGGCGGGCTGCTCGACCGCCACCAGCTTTCCGCTCACGCGCCCGAGTGCAACGCGCGGCTGGGGGCTGATTGCACTCCCGCGTTCGTTGCCGGTAAAGCTCACGTTGACATCCTGACGCGCGGCGGCGCTCTCGCCGCCAAACAGCTTCTCGACGCTCTCGCCAAGCGCACGTGCGAGGCCCAACGCGACGGTAACGCTCGGCTGGTAAACTCCCGATTCAATTGCGCCCAGGGCCTGGCGGGAGATCCCGGCGCGCTTCGCCAGTTCCACCTGGGTCAGGCCGCGCGCGATTCGCGCGCGCGCCAACAGGGTTTCTCGCTGTTCTGCCATCATACTGGCCTCGAGCCATTAGACTGGCAGAAGTCCGACCGCTTTGAAACCGCAAGGGAAGTTCGCCAGGAACCGCTGCGGCAATCGCCCGGACGGTGCCCTCGGCGCTGCCCGGCCGTTGGGCGGAGCCGCCGCTAACAACTGACATAATCGGCCGAATTTGCCGTTAGTTTTTCATCGATCTTCAATTTCCTGCGCGGACTATCGTCTTTCAATTTTGTATGAGTGTGTGCGAGCTTAGGGTTCGGCAGCGCCTGCGGGAATCGCCGCCTGCAAAACGTTCTGCGAAGCAGCGCCAACCCAAAGGGACGGAATCGATGGACGCGCGAGATCAAGTCTTTCTCAACAACTCGCCCCGCGCGAGTGACTTCGAGTTCGACGCGAACGTTGCCGCCGTCTTCGACGACATGCTCGTTCGAAGCGTGCCGTTTTATCTCGAACAACAGCGCATGATCGCCGAAATGGCGAAAAAATTCTGGATACCTGGAACCGCCGTTTGTGACCTGGGCTGCTCCACCGCGACTACGCTGATCAATATCGGAAGGGAGATCGCGCAGACCGCCCGCCTGGTCGGCTACGACAATTCCTCTCCGATGCTCGAACGCGCAAGGCTTAAAGCAAAGGCTCATGGGCTCGGAGACCGGATCGAACTCCGATACGGCGATTTCAACGGCGACCTGTCAAACCTGTCCCTCGAGCGCGCCAGCGTAGTCACACTCTGCTGGGTGCTTCAATTTGTCCGGCCTTTGCGCCGGGACGGCCTGATCCGCCGGATTTATGAGGAAATGGCCGACATCGGCGCGCTGATCGTGACCGAGAAGGTTCTCGCGACCTGCCCACAGATGAATTGCTTCATGGTCGATTCCTACTACGAATTCAAGCGGCGCAACGGCTACTCCGAGATCGAGATCGCGCGCAAACGGGAAGCGCTCGAGAACGTGCTGGTGCCCTATCGAATCGAGGAAAACCTCGAGATGTTTCGGCGCAACGGGTTCGGCTCCGTGCACACGTTCTTTCAATGGTACAATTTCGCCGGCTTCGTATGCTTGAAGCGGCCTGGCTGAGCCCTGGTCCGTCTCCCAGCGACCGTCGCTGCGGTCGCACCCATTGGTGAAGGTGGCGAAGTGAAGCCCAAGGACCTGGCGAGCCACAACCTGGCCGTCTACCGCGGGCGGCTGCTCTCCTGGTGGTTCCAAAGGCGAACGGAGCTGCTGCCCGCTGAGACGTCTATTCTTCGCAAGCTCGGACCTGCTCTTTCCGATGCTGAGGTGCTCGATATTGGGGTGGGCGGCGGTAGAACCACCGCCCATCTGGTCCGGCGCGGAGTCAGGTACACGGGAATCGACTATTCGCCGGAGATGATCGCGCGCTGCAAGTCCCGCTATCCGGCGCTGACTTTCGAAGTTTGTGATGCGAGGGACCTGTCGCGATTCGGTTCGGGCCGTTTCGATTTCGTTTTGTTCAGTTTCAATGGGCTCGACTACGTAAGCCACGCCGAAAGACTTGCAGTACTAGATGAGATCCGGCGGGTCTTGTCCCAAAGCGGTACGTTCGCGTTTTCGTCG
>JASHZA010000365.1 GCA_030042765.1 Candidatus Binataceae bacterium
GCCAATGATGTCGCCAAGTATTTTGCGATCATTCCAGGCATGTTCATCTTCGCGCTGCCGGGTCTGTCCGCGCTTAACGTGATGCGCCTGGCGACTCCCCAAACCGCGGTGCTCTCGGCGCTCATTTTCAACGCGCTCATAATTCCGAGCCTGATTCCGCTCGCTCTGCGTGGCGTTCGCTTCCGAGCCACCAGTGCCGAAGCGACGTTCTATCGAAACCTCATCGTGTATGGGGTGGGCGGATTGATTCTCCCGTTCGTCGGCATCAAAGCAATCGATCTGTTGCTTTCGGCCTTGCTGGCCTAATTAGGCATGTTGTGGGTGGATTGCGACACAATCGCCCTGATGAAGCCGGCCTTGGAGCCGAACTGGGGAAAACACCGTACGGAATCTTAGGCTGACTATGGAAACGTCGGCATCATTCGAAGCCCGGTCCGCGCCATCGTCCTACCCGAACCGCCACACAGTCTGTATTCGTCAGATACACTTTGGAGAAAGCAATAATTCCGCGCGGGGCGCAGCCTCTTTCTCCTCCAAGCCACCGGAGCCCGAAGAAAGGGCACGGCAACGAGGAGTCCTCTCGCCCGACCGCGTCGTGGAATTGATGCTCGCGTTGTGGAAGCGGGCGCCGTCGTATGAACGCCACGGGATCCGTGATTTTCTAGAGCGCTAAAGAGCACCAATCTCTCCAAAACGGGTTTTTCAATGGCCAATAACGAGGTCGGAATCCGAGAGTTACTCAGACAGCTCGTGCCGACGGACTTTGTGATTCTCAAAGCAACTGGTGGTCTGGAGGTGCCCGTCGCCGGCGCGCTGGCGACGGTTGGGATCGCCGCGCGGTAGTCAATCCCAGGCAGGTGCGAGACTTTGCGACCCAACTCATCGGCGTGAGCGTCGCAAGCATATCTTCTTGTAGAAACACTGTACAAGACATTATCATGGGCCATTTGAAGCCTGCTGTGCAAACATCGGTGCAGCGTAGAGCTTCGCTACGAAACAGGAGTCTTCCAGACGTTAAAAATAAAGGGCGGGCCCATGGAACGGACCCGCCCTTGCTTCGCAGGAGGCTGTAAGGCCGCCTGTTGCGTGGGAAGCCAGTACTAGAACGCGTAGATCGCAGCCGCCGTTACGGTGTCCTGTCCCGAGTAGGTATGGAAAGGAACCCCGGCCGCATTGAAGCCGTCGTTGCTATAGAAAGGCTTCGCGTTTGAGTTGTCATGCCGGTACTCGAGTCTCGCCAGCAGTCCAGTCTCGGGCACCTTGTAGGTCAACGTCTGGGTGATTTCCCACAAGCTCTGGCGCAGGCCGGTGCGAGCACCGTCCGAGTCGCGGAAGAACTCGCCACGCGTGGCGAATTCCCACTGATTCAAGTCGTACACCAGGTACTGAGCGACGCCTTGCCAATCGACGCCATGAGTAATCGTGACACTGCCGTTCGGTCCCGGCGGAAAGTTGACCAGCGAATTGCCGTTCGATGGGATGAACGGGAAGGCAGAAACCGGATTGTCCTCGTGGGCGTAAAGATACTCGGTTTCCCAGGTGAAGTTCGGGAAAAACGACGGCTTGTATGTGAAAACCGGATCGATCGAGCCCAGCTTCGAGTTGGAATGGTTGAGTTGTTGGGTGCCGATGGTGCCATTCATAAGCAGGGAAATCGACTTGTCTGCGTTGTTCAGAGCTAACTCGCCCTCGAGAGTCGGTTGGTAATTGTTCGCGGCGACATCGTCCCATCCGTTGTCCAAACCGAGAGTAAGCCCGACGTATTGATTGAATGTATAGGCGCCACGGACCCCCGTATGCGTTAGCGGCTCGCCCAAAGTGAAGAGCAAGCCGCGAGTCTCGTTGAAATTCTGGTTCAGATAAGTTGGGATGACTTCAGCTCCCAACAGGGTTACGAAGCGTCCGGCCTGCAAGCTGATTCCAGAACCGACTGGCGCCGTATAGGTCAGATAAAACTGGGTTGCATCGAAGTCCTCATTGCTGCCGAAGGTGGAGGTGGTATTGGAGTACCGGGTCGCGGCGTAGATTGAGTTGGCGACCTGGCCGAAATTCAAGTCGCTTACGAACCCGACCACGCCATCCTTCTCGATGTGGAGGTTAGCCTGCGTGAATTGGAATCCGTTGCTGGTATCCCATGCCCGGAGTTGGTTCTGATTTCCACCTGGGGAGTTCGGGCCGCCCCCCTTCGAGGCCGTAGCCTCCGGATTGTTAAAGTTGGCCTCGTAGCTTGCGTCGACTAGTCCGTGAATGCTGACACCGAGGTTCGTCGAGATGTCCTTTTCCAGCGCAGCCACATGCTCACCGATCGAAGAGGGCGCTGGAGGAGTTGCGGCGCCCTCGGCGGCGACCGGGGCCTTAACGTTGATTTGGTCCTTGAGAGCCTTCAACTGAGCTACCAGCTCATCCTGCTGATGCTTCATCTGATCGATCTGCTGGGTAAGTATATCGATCTTCCGTTGCTGCTCGGCGTCGGCGGTAGACGGGGCCGGGTCCGCGGTCGCGGTCTTGTTATGCTTTGTGCCGTCGGGCGGTTCATCCTGGGCTCGCGCTCGCGCAAAGGGCAGCACGGCTAACGTCAAGGCCAACGCCATTGCGATTGTTCCCTTTGCCCTTCGGGAGGATGTCGGCACTGCCGATTCGGTTGGCGCCGACCACAACGTGCGCGTTGCCAACGAACCTCGCAGGCAGTTGTCCCGCTGTCCCGGCACGGTCCGGTTACACCGCGGCGACGTGCTCACCCAATGTTGCTCAGCCATCTCTCCTCCTTGGCCATCCGGTTAAGTCCGGGTTGTCAAAGTCCCCCTGGTACCGCTGGTCGATGAGCGAGCCGGGCCGTAGATAAAATCGACGTAAGCAACCGGCAATCGCTCGAATCCGGGCCGTAGCCAGCTCCCCCACTCCCGTACTGCTCTTTGCAAGGCATTACTGCTTAACGCAGGATCACAAAATGGATGCCACAAATTTGTTGACTTTAGAAGGATGAAAAGATCCGCTTGTGCGCGAACGGTAGGCATCCGCTCATTTGTGTGGCACGCGTCCTGACCAGCTTTCGCCGCCGGCACGATCGCAAAGGAGTTTTTCTAATGGTCGCCCCCGAGCGCTTTACTGAAAGGCGGCGATCATCGGGTTTCGAAAGGCCAACGCTGAGGGAATTTTGCGATACCGGGGCACTGACCTTAGTTTGCGGGCGAGTACCCTAAATTGACCTGATTAGTGCCCTAATTTCCGGTCTTGACGGGAATCGCGAGCCTCTTGAAATTAGCCTCGCACGCACGCTAAGTTCCGCAACC
>JASHZA010000366.1 GCA_030042765.1 Candidatus Binataceae bacterium
CGCTGGATTTCCTGTTTGCGGTCGATTTCGCGGACCTGTTCGAAGTTCGCGGAGTCAAGCGCGCCCGCCGCGGTGAGTATGCGCAACCGGTCGTGGCGGCCCACGGCGTGAGGTATTCCTACGTGGGGCTCGACCGGGTGAGGCGTTTCACCGAGGTCGAGTTTCAGACGCGGCCGGCCGCGCTGGAAGCGGGGCGGGCCTCATTCCTGTTCAACTTGAAACCTGAGGAGCAAAGAGACCTGGAAGTACGGATACTTGGCGGGTACGAGGGAGTGTCCACGGAAGGCCGGGTGCCTACCCGCTTTGGCAAAGCCCTCGAGCAGCGGCGATCCGAGATTGCGTGGTTGAACGGGGGATGGAGCACGGTCAGCGCGAGCAACGAATCGCTGGAAGCGCTGCTGCGGCGTTCGTCGGCGGACCTGACCTCGATGATCCGCTTCGCGCCGGAAGGCACGTTTATCATGGCGGGGATCCCGTGGTTCGCGACGCTCTTCGGGCGCGACAGCATCCTCACGGCGCTGTTCGCTCTGCCGTTCAATCACGCGCTCGCGGTGGGGACGCTGAAGACACTGGCCGCCCTCCAGGGCTCCGAAGTGAACCATGAGCGGGACGAACAGCCGGGCAAGATCGTCCACGAGATGCGCTCGGGCGAACTGGCCGCCACCGGGGAAGTGCCCTTCGGCCGCTACTACGGAAGCATCGACTCGACTCCGCTTTTCCTGTGGCTGCTGGGGCAGTATGCGGCGGTCACCGGCGACCTCGGGCTGCCGGCGGAGCTATGGAGCAACGTCGAGCGGGCGCTCGAATGGGTCGAGCGCTGGGGTGACCTCGACGGCGACCTGTACGTGGAATACTACCGCATGCAGCCACGCGGGCTGGCCAACCAGGGATGGAAAGACTCGTTCGACGGAATCTCCCATGCCGACGGAACGCTCGCGCGGGCGCCGATCGCGTTATGCGAGGTACAGGGCTATCTCTACGCAGCGTATGTCTCGATCGCCGACGTAGCCAGACGCTCGGGCCGCCAGGAGCTGGCGGATAAGCTCGCCACGCGCGCCGAATCACTCAGGACTCGTTTCGTTCGCGACTTCTGGCTCGAACCCGAACGCACGGTCGCGCTCGCGCTGGACGCGGACAAAAAGCCGTGCCGCGTGATGGCGTCGAACGCCGCGCACTGTCTGGCGAGCGGCCTGCTCGAGCGCGATCAGGAAGCGGCGGTGGCCGAAAATCTGATGAAAGAGAGCATGTTCTCGGGATGGGGCGTGAGAACGCTGGGGTCGAACGAGAAGCGCTACAACCCGATGAGCTACCATAACGGTTCCGTATGGCCGCACGACAACGCGATCGCGGCGGCGGGGCTTGCGCGTATCAAGGGGCGGCGAGGTGCGCTGCGAATCCTCGAAGGCCTGGTGCAGGCGGCAACGCAACTTAAGACCGGAAGCCTGCCGGAGCTTTTCTGCGGATACCCGCGCGACGAGCGTCTGGGACCGGTGCCTTATCCGATCGCGTGCCATCCGCAGGCATGGTCCGCAGCCAGCGTCTTCATGATCTTGCAGGCGATGCTGGGAATGGAGGTGCGCGGGTTCGACCGCAGGCTGGTGATCGACTCGCCGACGATGCCGGATTGGCTCGACTGGCTCAAGATCGAGAATTTCAAAGTGGGAGATGGCGCGGTGTCGCTGCTGGTGCGTCGTGAAGCGGCAGGGGCGTCGGTGGCGGTACTGGAGCGCCGCGGCGACGTCCGGGTCGAGGTGCTGACGTAAAGGGGCTCGCACGGATCAAGGGGTGGCGAGGAGCGCTGCGAATCCTCGAAGGCCTGGTGCAGGCAGCAACGCAAGTTAAGACCGGAAGCCTGCCGGAGCTTTTCTGCGGATACCCGCGCGACGAGCGTCTGGGACCGGTGCCTTATCCGATCGCGTGCCATCCGCAGGCATGGTCGGCGGCTAGCGTCTTCATGATCCTGCACGCGATGCTGGGACTCGAAGTGCGCGGATTCGAGCGCAAGCTGGTGGTCGATTCGCCGGTGATGCCGGAGTGGCTGGACTGGCTCAAGATCGAGAATTTCAAAGTGGGAGATGGCGCGGTGTCGCTGCTGGTGCGGCGCGAAGCGGCAGGCGCGTCGGTGGCGGTACTGGAGCGCCGCGGCGACGTCAGGGTCGAGGTGCTGGCGTAGATCTTTCGCCGGAGTCGATCGTCTCGGCGCGGGACTTTTCAGGACTCGGTCGCCGAACTGACGCCAAGTGCACCAGGATGCGGGATCGACTCGAAGCCACCAGCCCAGCGACGCGCGAGAAGGTTTTTGTGCTTGGCCACAGGTGGGCTTGGCTGGCTGGACAAGGAGAAGCATCGATGAGGGAAGAAGCGGTGACTGAAACGAGCGGACGCACGATACGCCGAATACACGTCCAAGCAGGCAGGCGGTCGAAGGAGCTGCGCAAGTTAATCCGATGAGAGAGACATGAGCGGGGCCAAGGAGTTTTTCGCTTCGCGCGCATGTGCTAATAAGCGATGACTCTCGAAGCACAAAAGCTTACTTTCGGGAGAGCCAGGAAAGCCTCGGATGGAGTGTACCCATTGTGGGGATAATCCCATGAAGGTCCGTCATAGGGACTTCCCAAGGCTCGGAGCGCTATACCATGTTTGTCGAAACTGCGGGAAGGCGCAGCGACGGCCACAGTTGAAGACCGCTGGGAGAGGCAAAAGGTCAGCAGAACGTGACAGTTTTCGAAAGGCACTAGCTTTTGCTAAGGGAAGAATCAAATTCAAGATCCTCGTGTGGGGCCCCGCGCCTGGTTCGGCAAACCCGGCGGAGGCGAAAAGAGAGCAAATCAAGGACGAGCTGCGTAAAATGGGGCACAACGCCTTCTTCAGCGAGGACCTAACGGAACCGGCGGTTCCGACG
>JASHZA010000367.1 GCA_030042765.1 Candidatus Binataceae bacterium
GGTGCAGCTAGGCCGTTTTGACCTGCCCGGTCTCAGCCGTACCGACCGAATGCGGGTGCTGCGTGGCTATGCTGCCAATTTAAATGGACCGTCGTGGCTATCCTTACGGAAGCGTGCCGCGGCAATGCTCGAGGGGCGGATCAGGCGTGGTGGCCTCGAACCGGTGCGGCGGACCTGAATCTACCAGTTATGAGCGAGAATGGCGATGACCGATAACGTAAACATTTCGGTCGTAATTCCGGTTTTCAACGAAGTGGCCACTATCGGTCAAGTCGTCGGGCGGGTCCTCGACTGTGGCTACGAGACGGAGGTGATCGTCGTCGACGACGCCTCGACCGATGGCACCCGTGAATACCTGCAGCGGTTCGAGCATCCCAAGGTGCACTGCTTTTATCATGCCGTAAACCGCGGCAAGGGCGCGGCGCTCAGAATGGGTTTCGCGGCGGCGAAGAATCCCTACGTGATCGTCCAGGACGCTGACCTCGAGTACGATCCCAAAGACTACAGGCTGGTTTTGGAGCCGCTGCTTGACGGACGCGCCGACATGGTTTACGGCTCGCGCTTCCTCGGCGGCCCGCATCGGGTAATGTTCTTCTGGCACTCTGTTGGCAATCGGCTGATTACGCTGCTCTCGAACATGTTCAGCGACCTCAATTTGAGCGATATGGAGACCGGGATGAAGGCGTTTCGGCGCGAGAAGCTAGTAGCGCTGAAACTAAGCGCCGATCGCTTTACGTTCGAGCCGGAAATCACCTGCAAGGCGGCGCGGGCGCGCTGGAGAATCTACGAGGTGCCGATTTCCTATTCGGGCCGCACTTACGAGGAAGGCAAGAAAATCGGCTGGCGCGACGCCATCGCCGCATTTGCCGCGATCGTCTACTACAGGTTCCTGGACTAGGCAAACTACAGGATTGGCGCGCGAGAACGGTATGGGCGAGCCGGGGTATTCGATTTCAGCAGCGGAAATGGCCGAACGGAGAGCTCCGCTCAGAATTGCCGGGATCGATCCGGAGCGCGGCTTCAGCGGTGGCGAAACCCAGGTGCTCGGGCTTACGCGCGCTCTGCTCCATGCCGGCCACCGCGCGGAACTTTTGTGCGATCCGACAGGTCTTTTATGGAGCCGCGCCCAAGCGGCCGAAATTACCTGCCATCCGTTGCGAATCCGCAATTCAGTCGATATTAAAGCGGGACTCAGGCTGCGCACCCTATTGCGCCGCGGGAATTACGATATCGTGCATTTTCATACGGCGCGGGCACACGCGCTTGCACCATACGCGCGCGCTCACGCGGGAGCATTGATCGTTACGCGGCGGATGGACTACGTGCCCAACCGATTATTCGCGCCGTGGCTGTTCAATCGTGCGGTTGACGGCGTGGCCGCGATTTCGAAAGAGGTCGCTGCCGCGCTGGTGCAGGCGGGGGTCAGGCCTGATCGGATCGTAACAATTCCCAGTGGAGTGGACTGTGACCATTTCAGCCCGCCCGACGCGGCCCTTCGCGCAGAAGCTCGACGGCGTATTGGTGCCGGGCCCGACGATATCGTGGCCGGAGTAGTGGCGGCGCTCACTCCGCGAAAGGGGCACAGCCTGTTGCTAAAAGCGATGGCGCTGGCGGCCACCGGCCCGATCAAGTCGAATGAAGGACCAATAGGCCGACAGCGATTGCTCTGTTTTATTGCGGGGAGCGGCCCTTCGCGGGACAGGATCGAGGCCGAGGTCGGCGAGCTCGGACTTGGTGAATATGTCAGGCTACTCGGTGCACTCGAGGACCCGCGCGCCCTGTTGAGGGCGCTCGATATCTTCGTAATGCCGTCGCGGATGGAAGGGCTCGGCGTTGCCGTACTGGAGGCGATGGCATGTGGACTGCCGGTTGTAGCCTGCGCGGTTGGAGGATTGCGTGAAGCGGTTGAACACGAACGCACGGGATTTTTGGTTGGTCCCGATGACGCGCAAATGATGGCACAGGCATTGACGCGGCTGGCCATGGCACCCGGACTATGCGCAACCATGGGTGCAGCCGCCCGCGAGGCCGCGATTGTCCGGTTCGGGCTGCAAGAAATGGCGCGCCGGACGCTCGAGCTGTACCTCGCATCTCTCGAGATTGCGGGTAAGGCGGTTGGCAAAGGATAAATGGTCCGATGCGTAGTATGACGGGTTTCGGACGTGCGGAAGTGACACGCGGGGGATTCCGCGTGCTTGCGGAACTGCGCACGCTCAATCAGCGTTTCTTCGAGCTCAAGCTGAATCTGCCGCGCGGATGGGGCGAATCCGAAGCCGATATGCGCAAGCTGATCCAGGGTGCAGTCGAGCGCGGCCGGGTCGAAGCCTTCATCCGTTGTGTGATGATCAAACCACCGCCGCCGCGATTGCACGTCAACGACGAACTGGCCCGCCGCTACGTCGCCGAGCTGCGCAGGCTCGGGAAGACGCTCCGGTTGGAGGGCAAGCTTGGGCCCGAGGTGATTCTGCAACGCCCGGAGATTTTCCAAGTGTCCGAGGCCGAGGCCGACACTCATGCTGGTAGCGGGGCCGCTATCCAAGCCCTCAAGCATGCGCTGCGGGCGCTCGACCGCGAACGTACACGCGAAGGAAGTGCCCTCAAGCGCGACTTTGAGCTGCGCGTCAGACGGATCGCCGATGGCATCCCCAGGATAGAGAAGCTTGCGAGTGAATCGTACAACGCGATTCGCGCGAGCTTCGAGAGCAGAGTCAGAGAACTGCTTGGAGAGCTGCCAGTGAACGAGAAGCGACTATACGAAGAAGCCTCGAGCGCCGCACACCATGGAGACATCACGGAGGAGATCACGCGGCTGAGGGTTCATCTGGAGGCGCTGCGCGGACTGTTGAGTCGCAAAGGACCTGTGGGAAAGTCGATCGAATTCCTGCTCCAGGAGATCAATCGCGAAATCAACACAATGGGAGCGAAATCGCAGAATGCGGCGCTGTCGCAAATTACCGTCGAGATGAAGGGCGAAGTGGAGAAAATGCGTGAGCAGGTGCAGAACGTAGAGTAACACGGCTAAGTTTTAATCGATATAACGCTATTTGCAATACGGCGGGAGCTTATATAATTTAAAGAATGGAAGCTGATCGGCGACCTCGGCGCGGTATTATTTTCATCCTTTCCGCCCCCTCTGGTGCGGGCAAGACGACTATATCGCGAGCTGCGCTGAAGGCTATCGGGGGGCTCGAGGCGTCGATTTCATTGACTACGCGTGCCCCTCGTGAGGGCGAAGTGGACGGTCTCGATTATCACTTCGTGAGCGACGAGGAATTCAAATCGCGCGTCGAGCGATCAGAATTGGCCGAGTGGGCGCGTGTATTCGACGCGTGTTACGGTACTCCACGTGCGCCGCTTGATCGGGTGGTCGCTACTGGCAGTGATATTCTGCTTGACATCGATATCCAAGGGGCGCGGCAAATCCGCAGGGCTTATTCCGGCGATGCGGTGACCATCTTTGTCCTTCCCCCGAGCTTTGCGGAACTGGAGGAGCGTTTGCGTCGGCGCGGCACCGAAGATGCGTGCGCGATGGCGCGACGGTTGCGCCGCGCACGTGAGGAAGCGTTGGCCTATCCTGAATATGATTACCTTATAATCAATGCTGATATCGAAGATTCGATCTCGCGACTGGGAGCAGTGGTGCAGGCTGAGCGGCTCAAGGTAAGCCGTCTGCGCGAGGAGTTCGCGCAATGGAAGATCTAGCAGTTTCCACGCCGAATCAGCTCGACGAGCTGCTTGAGAAGGTTAAGGCCTATAATGCGCAGGCTGATGCCGCCTTAATCCGCCGTGCCTACGAATACTCGGCCCGGATGCATGCCGAGCAGAAGCGGATGTCGGGCGAGCCTTATGTTACTCACCCCTTGGCGGTTGCGCTCATCATCGCAGGATTCAAGCAGGATCAGGCTTCGATCGTGACGGGTCTGTTGCACGACGTGGTGGAAGATACGGGAGCTTCCCTGGAAGAGGTTCAGAACCTGTTCGGGGCCGAGGTCGCGCGCCTAGTCGACGGCGTGACCAAAGTCTCGAAGATTACCTTTTCGAGCCGCGAGGAAAAGCAGGCAGAAAATTTCCGCAAGATGATTATCGCGATGGCGCACGACATCCGGGTCGTGCTGATCAAGCTTGCCGACCGCCTGCACAATATGCGCACGCTCGACCATCTTTCGCCCGACAAGCAGGAAGAAATCTCGCGCGAGACGCTCGAGATCTATGCGCCGATCGCGCATCGCCTCGGCATTTACTGGCTCAAATCGGAGCTCGAAGATGCCGCGATGCGCTACCTCAACCCTTCCGTTTACGCCATGCTCAAGGCGTACGTCGCCAAGACACGCAAAGAGCGCGAGGAATACATCCGGGCGGTTCTCGAGATCATTTCCCGCCGTTTGGCCGAGGCGGGGGTCAAGGCAGAGGTGACCGGACGTCCCAAGCACTTCTATTCGATCCACCACAAGATGCAGGAGGAGGGGCTGAGCTTCGAAGAGGTCCACGACCTGATCGCCTTCCGCATCATCGTGGCGAACGTGCGTGAGTGTTACGATGCGCTCGGCGTGGTGCACGCGAACTGGAAGCCGATCCCCGGGCGCTTCAAGGACTATATCGCACTGCCTAAAGTCAACATGTACCAGTCGCTGCACACGACCGTGATCGGTCCCCGTGGACAGCGGATGGAGGTTCAGATCCGCACTGGCGAGATGCACGAAGTCGCCGAACAGGGAATCGCCGCGCACTGGAGCTACAAAGAAGGCGCCTCGGCGCAGATTCGCGAGACCGAACGCTTCGCATGGCTCCGCCGCATGATCGAATGGCAGCAGAACCTCAAGGACCCTCAGGAATTTTTGTCGACTATCAAAGATGACCTGTTTCCTGAGGAGGTCTTCGTTTTCACTCCGAAGGGCGACTTGCTCGACTTTCCGCAGGGCGCGACGATTATCGACTTCACCTACCGCATTCACTCACAAGTTGGACAACATCTGTCGGGTGCGCGCGTGAATGGGCGGATGGTGCCTCTGCGCTACAAGCTCAAGTCCGGCGACACTGTCGAGGTGATCACTTCAGAGCGTCAGACGCCTGGCAAGGACTGGGCGAACTTCGTCGTCACCGCCCGCGCCAAGAGCAGGATTCGTCAATGGCTGCGGCAGCAGCAGGCCGAGCGTTCGCGCGAACTGGGAGTCTCCCTGCTCGATTCCGAACTCGAACCGCTCGACCTCAGTGTTGCGAAATTGAGAGTAAAAGGGCGGCTTGAACCGGCACTCAAGGAATTCTCTCAGCGCGACGTGGACAGCCTCCTGGCCGCCGTGGGCTACGGGATCGTTACGCCCGCGCAATTTCTGGCCAAGGTACTTGCGCCTGAGGAGCTGAAGCGCTATCGCGGCGAAAAGCCCCTTACGCCGCCAGGCGCGGAACGCGAACGCACCGGTCGCGAAGGCCGCCATGGCTCCGACAATGCGGTGATTGTCTCGGGCGTCGGCGACATGCTGGTGCGTTTCGCGCATTGC
>JASHZA010000368.1 GCA_030042765.1 Candidatus Binataceae bacterium
CGTCCTTCGTTCTGGTCGATGCGGAAACCGTCGTATTCGATGGGAGCAAGGCCGCGTCCGATGCCGAAGATGAAGCGGCCGCCGGAGACATGGTCGAGCATCGAGACCTGCTCGGCAACGCGAATCGGATCATGCCAGGGGAGGACGACGACCATCGAGCCGAGTTTGACGTGTTTGGTCCGGCCGGCCATGTAAGAGAGGAACTGCACGGGGTCGGGACACATCGTGTAATCGTCGAAGTGATGCTCGATGGACCAGACCGAGTCGAATCCGAGCGGTTCGGCCATCTCGGCCAGGCGGATCTCGTGGCGCCATACTTCGCGGTCGGGGAGCTGGTTGTTGGGGTTCTGGAAGACCAGACCATAGCCTACGTGCATGGAAACCTCCTGGTTGGCGTGTTCGCCACCGTTAATTGTGTACGCGTGCGTTCCGCAGGCAACGCCAATGCTTTGGCGTCAACGGTAGCCGATCGGCACGGGGTTTAGCCAGCCGAGCCGTGGCCGCGCCGGCTGTGCGGCGGACGTGGGCGGAACTGGCGGAAAGAATCTGGCTGGGTTAGCATCTAGCGCCCCGCGGCAGTGACGATTGGAAAGCGCGGGGCAATCCTTCGAGCGAGAGGAGCGTGAGCGGATGAGTCAATGGAAGATCGGCGACGTGAAAATCAGCCGTGTGATCGAAATGGAGGCGGTCTGGGACGGCGGGATGCTGCTGCCGAACGCGACGGCGGAGAATGTGAAGCGCGAGGCGGACTGGCTCTACCCGACGTTCGCGGACGAGACAGGGAAGATCAAACTAAGCATCCATGCGCTGGTGATCGAGTCGCAGGGCAAGCGGATCGTCGTGGACACCTGTATCGGCAACGACAAGACGCGATCGAATCCGGAATGGAACAAGCTGCAGCTGCCGTTCCTCGAGGACCTGAAGAAGCTGGGATACCCGCGGGAATCGATAGATTGCGTGATGTGCACACATCTCCATCTCGATCATGTCGGATGGAATACGATGTGGCAGAACGGCAAGTGGGTGGCAACGTTTCCGAATGCGAGATACCTGATTGGCGGGACCGAGTGGGATTTCTTCTCGCGCGCGGAGGACGAGTTCCTGAAGGCGCCAGTTGACGATTCGGTGCGTCCGGTGATGGCGGAAGGACGGGTCGAGTTGGTCGACGAGAAGCGAAAGATCACCGATGAGGTGTGGCTTGAATCGACACCGGGGCATACGCCGGGACATTTCGCGATCCGGATTTCGTCGAAGGGACAGGAGGGTGTGGTCACCGGCGACCTGATGCACCATCCGATTCAATGCCGCTACCCGGAATGGGACGACAATTTTGACGTGGACCTGCCGCTGGCGAAGAAGACGCGGCGGTCCTTCTGCGAGCGCTACGCAGACACCGGTACGCTGGTGCTGGGAACGCACTTCGCGACGCCGTCGGCAGGGAAGATCGTTAAGAAAGGCGATTCGTTCCGATTCGTGCCGGCCTGAACGGCTCGAGTCGAGGAAAAGGGAACGCCGGCGCCGTCCGCAAAGGGGGCGCCGGTGTTGTTTTTTGGTGGCGGTCGAAGCGGGGAATCCGCTACGGGTTTCCCACGCCAACCAGGTTTGCGACCTGCGGACTGTTGGAGGCGCTATCGGTGACGGTCAACTTTGCGGTCTGGCGGCCGGCGGTAGTCGGGGTGAATTTGACCGCGATCTTGCAGCTCAGTCCGGCGGGCAGCGTTCCGACGTTCGGGCAGGTGCTGTCGTCGGGTTCGATGGTGAACTGATCGCTCTCGGTGACGACGCCGGTGATGATCGCGGAGCCGGTGTTAGTGGCGGGATTGGTCAGGACAAAGAGCTGGGGCGCGCTTTGGGTAACGAGCTTGGCTTGCCCATAGTCACCGAGCGCGGGTTCGAGCATGAGCGGGCCGGTCTCGACCGTTGCCTGGACCGGGTTGGTGCCGGCACATCCCTGCATCAGCGCAAATGGCAGGAGGAAGAGGATACTGAAGAGCATGTTTTTCATCTGGAATCTCACTTTCCCTTTTAAAAGCCTCCGTTGACAGATCTTGTTGATTAAGCTGTCGCGTAAGCCCTAGTCCACGTTGAATCCGCCGGCCTCGGGATGATGGCCGTAAAGGTCCTGTGTGTAGTATTCGGACTGGTAGGTGGCTGGCCGTCCACCCCATCCGTACTCGAGCACCCATCCGGAAGGATTGCGCATGTAGAATGAATACATGTGATCGTTTGAATGTTTGCCGAGGTTGATCGTGACCGGGATCTCGTGCTTGCGGATGAGTTCGTAGGTAAGACCGACATCGTCGAAGTTTTCGACTTCGACCATTAGATGGTTGATCCGCTTTTTCTGGGGACCGATTCCGAATGCGACGGTATGGTCGCGGTCGTTGCAGTGCATAAAGACGGGGGTGACGACGCGACTACCCATTCGTATTTTGTATTCGACTCCGCCGCGCATCCCGAGCGCCATATAAAAGCGGCGCGCGGCGACAGCGTCATCCTGGCGGACGATACAGTGGCCGATTCCGCCGGTGCCGGTCTTGAAGCGACCATGCATGCGACGGCCCGGATGGAAAGGCTTGACGAATTCGACTTCGGGACCATGAAAGATCTCGATCGGATTACCACCGGGGTCGTTGAGCTTCAGCAGTTCGAGGACATGACGTTCGGCCGCCTCGTCGTCGGAGCCGACGCGGAACTTAATGCCGGCATCGGCCAACTGGCGCTGCATCTCGCCGAATTCGTCCGGACCCGCCACCCTGAATCCGAGGTATTCGAGGTCATCGCTGCCGTTGGCATGCAAGATCAGTCGATGGTGCCAGTAGTCCATCCGGAGGTAGCAGAGGTCCCGTTCACCCTCGTCGGAGAGTTCCATTCCAATCAGTTGGGTGGCAAAGTTCCTCCATCCGTCAACATCTTTGACCCCAATACCCATGTAGCCCAATTCAGTTACCTGGACCATTTTTATCCTCCGGGCCGCGAGATATGGACTCGGGGTTCCGAATCAACTCGCGGCGCAATGTCGCTACCCATCTGGATAGCGCGCCCCGACACGGTGCTCAAGCACCTCGATTGCCGCTTGCGGGCGGCGCGGGTCGTCACGCGGCCGGCGAAGCCGCGTGGCGCATCAAGAGGCTTTTCGTTCGCCCCTAAGAGCATCGACGACGCGTAAGCATTCGGGCGTCAATTGATTGAAGAGATCCTGCGCTTTGGCAAGTTCACCAGCGTTGCCGGCAGCTTCAAGCGCCTGGCATAACTCGCTCATCGTGTGGGCTCCGAAGGTGACGGCGCTCCCTTTGAGGCGGTGCGCTGAAAGAGCAACTGTCTTGAGATCATCTCCCGCAAACGCTTCGCTGATCGTGCGGATAGTCGCAGGCGCCTCATCGACGAATAAATCTATCAAGTCGGGGAGCAGGCTTTCGCCTTCGGAGCGCAGATCAGCGATGGCCTGCGGGTCGAGCGGCGGCGTGCCCGCGCCGGCCTCGTCACCCGAATCCGCTCCTACGGTCAGGGCCTGGGCGACGGCCTTCGCGGGTGAATCGTGGGCCGCTTCGATTGCGGCTTCCGACTGCGGAGGTTTGTCGACCGCCCGTGCAGGTTCGTCCGCAGGCAGTTCGCAAGATGCTTGGGCGGCAATGACCCGCGCGAGCGCCGCCTGCAAGACTTCGAGCTTTACGGGTTTGGAAACATAGTCATCCATTCCTGCATCGAGACATTTTTCGCGGTCGCCCGCCATCGCGTGGGCCGTCATCGCGACGACCTTCGTGTGGCGATCAGGCCCTTGGCGGCGGCGAATTTCTTGGGTGGCCTGGTAGCCGTCCATTTCGGGCATTTGGCAATCCATCAGAACCACGTCGTAGGGGAACCGCATGACTGCTTCGATAGCTTCGCGGCCATTAGCGACGGTATCGGCTTCAAGGCCCAGCTTTTTCAATTGCAAGACGGTCAGTTTTTGATTGATCGGATTGTCTTCCGCAATCAACGCTTTGAACGGGCGTGCCTGAGGAATCTTCAGCAGCGGCTGACCGTTCTTCGAAGCCGGGTAGCGCTCCGCGCCCTGCGCTTCCTGATGCGAAAGCGCTTTCGTTAGGGCGTTGTAGAGCAAAGATTGCGGCACTGGCTTCGTGAGCCAACCCGTCACATCGAGCCCTTGCAAGCGCGCGTTGAAGTCGATCTTCGGACCTACCGAAGAGATAAAGATGATCGCCGTCGTGGCGAGTCTGCGATCTGCTTTGATTTTACGAGCCAACTCGATCCCATCCATCTCCGGCATCATCACGTCAATTAGAGCCAGACGAAACGGCCGAGTGGATGCAGCCCGCTCCATCATTTCTAAGCACCCAAGCCCGGAACTGGCGGTACTGGGGTCCATGCCCCACGACAGCGCTTGCTGACTAAGGATTTGGCGGCTGGCAGCGTTGTCGTCCACGATTAGAACCCGCACACCAGTCAGCGTGGCGAACTGCTCGGAGGCGGGCCGCGCAATATCGATCTGCTTGGCGAACTTGGCCGTGAACCAAAAGATCGAGCCCACACCGGGTTTGCTGGTAACTGTGATGGTTCCACCCATGCGCTCGACAAGTTCATGAGCGATCGAGAGACCGAGGCCGCTCCCGCCGAAATGGCGGGTCATCGAACCGTCGACCTGACTGAAGGGCCGGAAGAGCAGATGCAGTTTGTCTTCTGGAATGCCGATACCGGTATCACGCACCTCGAAGCGCAGAACCGTATCCTTCGGGGTTTCGCTGAGCTTGTTAACCTGTACGGCGACCTCTCCGCGATCGGTAAACTTTATGGCATTGCCAACCAGGTTCAGGAGAACTTGCAGCAAGCGCGCGGGGTCTCCCCGTAAAAATCGAGGGACGTTATCGTCTATCAGAGTGCTGAGGGCGAGCGCCTTGCCGCGGGCCTGGTCGGCGACGAGTTGCGCAGCCTCGTCGACGACTTCGGTCAGTTCGAAATCGGCTTCTTCGAAAGAAATCCCGCCAGCGACCATTTTAGAAAAGTCAAGAATCTCGTTTATCAGCGTGAGGAGAATTTCGCCGCTTTCGCGCGCATCATTCGCGAATTCGCGCTGTTCGGGGTTCAATTCGGTGTCGAGCAGGAGGCCGGTCAAGCCGATAATTGAGTTGAGCGGAGTGCGGATTTCGTGGCTCATGTTGGCGAGGAATTCGGATTTGACCCGCGCTGCCTCGACTGCCACATCGCGCGCTTTCGTCAACTCCTGTTCAGCGCGCTTGCGATCGCTGATATCGTGTGCGGTCACCGAGATACCCGTCAGCCTTTGCGCGGAATCGAATATTGGTGACTCGGTGATTGCCACTTCAACCGTGGTTCCGTCCTTCCGAATCCGCGCGGTCTCGACATATTCGCTCTTGCCGGTCTGGCTGAGACGCTGGAAACGCTCGGCCAATTCGGTCCGGTTATCGAGAGGAACGAGCAACGTGGCGTTGCGGCCGACTATCTCCGAAGCTTTGTAGCCAAAGAGTCTTTCGGCCGACGCGTTCCAACTGGTAATGGTCAGGTCGGAGGCTTCGCTGAAGATCGCGTCACCAGAGGAGTCAACAATCGAGGCCAGCAGCGAGCGCTGTTTCTCATAGCTCTTGTGTTCGCTGATGTCGTGAAATCCGAGCAGAGCCCCTCGGACCGACCCGCAAGCGTCGGTATAGGCACTCGCATTGAGCGCAACCGGCACCAGTTGAGCGGATTTCGTAACAAGATCGAGTTCGATGTTGCCGACAAACCCTTGGTCGAACGAACTTTTGACAAGGGCTTGCGCCTGGTCAGGATCGCTGAATAACGATGCGAGGCCAGCGCCGACCAGTTCGTCGCGTGTGTAGCCTGTCAGCCGCGCTGCCGACTGGTTCATATCCGTCAGAACAAGATTCGAATCGCTGACGAG
>JASHZA010000369.1 GCA_030042765.1 Candidatus Binataceae bacterium
CAGCACCTCGCGCAGGATTGGCACCCGGATTCCGAGGCCGCGGAAGGGGAAGGCGCCGGTCGAGACGGGAGAGAAGTTATAGCCGGCGTCGGCGCGGCGGATTTCCGCGACGGTCATTTCGCGGAAGACGCCGTCATGTGCGGCCATGCGCGTAAGGGTGTCGTCGTGAGAGACGATGACTTCGCCGTCGCGCGAGAGGTGGACGTCGAGTTCGAGGTAGCGGACGCCGAGATCGGCGGCGGCCTGGAAGGCGGGGAGGGTGTTTTCGGGGAAATCGCCGGAGGCGCCGCGATGGGCGATTATGCGGGGCAGGGGAAGATCGAAGAAATCGGTTTCGCGTCGCGGGCGCATCGTCAAGCGGAATTATGGCGCGCGGATGGGATGGCGGCTAGTGCGGAGGCGGATGAGATGTCAGGCGGCTGCTGAGCGGCGGGATGGTTCCCAATGCGGGAACAAGCGGCAGGAAGCTAACGGGTGACGGAGGCGCGGGCGTTGATGAGCTCGTCAGTTACGCCCGCGGCATTCGGATGATGATGCGAAGCCCAGCGGACGTTCGTCCGGCGCGGCTGCGGCGCGGACGCGCCGTTATCCTGGCCGGGCGAGTCGGTCAATTCGGAGGCCGCGTCGTTGGGCGTCTCCGAATGGCCGCTCAGATTGGGGAGCCGATTGAGGGCCCCGAGATAATCCTGCTTGAAACGATCGAACAGCGCGCGCATCCGCGGCGAGACGTTGTGATGGACGCCGAGGATCGCGGTCAGCGGATTGACGTAGCGGCCGTCGCGTTCGAGCCCGTAATGCAGATGAGGGCCGGTCGACAGGCCGCTGCTGCCGACGCGGCCGATGACCTCGCCCACGCGCACACGGTCGCCCGGCGCGAGTCCGACGCTGATTTGCGACAGATGCCCGTACACGCTGACAATATTGCCTTCATGCCGGATGCGGACGCATCGCCCGAGCTCGCCACACCATCCGGCGGCCTGCACCTCGCCGTCGGCGACCGCCTTGACGGGAGTGCCGTAGTGGGTCGCGAGGTCGACGCCCTCGTGGGGGCGATACTCGTGCAGAATCGGATGGTAGCGGCGCTCAGTGAAGCCGGAAGAGATGTAGTCGAAGTTGACCGGGAAGCGCAGCGTCTGCGGGCCGAGAGCGCCGCCGTTGGCGTCGTAGAGGCGCGGCTCGCCGTTCTCGTCACGGAAGGCGAAGGCGGTGAGGGTCTTGCTGCCGAAGCTGATCTTGGCAGCTTCGAGCCCGGTGACCTCACGCACACTGCCGTCGCGGCTGACCTTCTCCTGGTAAATGAGCCTGATGTCGGAGCCGCGCGGGAGGTCGGTCAGCGGATGCTTGTCGCGAAATGCGCTTTCGAGCGTGGCGACGATCGGGCGGGGCAGGGCGTTGCGGATCGCCTCGTGTCCGAAATCCGTATTGAGGCGGAACGAGACAGCGACCGGGCGGAGCACGTAACGGATGGGCTCCTCTGACGTTCGCATCACCTGGTCGCCAAAGGTGATCTCGCTGACCTGGATGCGATCGTCGCGGTCGTACTTGAGGCCGCGGAGGTCGCCCGTCTCAGGATCCTTCAGGAGCGTCACGGAGCGTCCTGCGCCGAGGCGCGAGGTGTTGGCCTGCTTTTCAAAGAACCAGGCCCATCGTTGGGCGTCGGCGCTGCCGAGGCCGGCGTCTTCGAGGAAAGTGGTGATCGGCTCGGAGCGTTCGGTTTGGATAGTGATCGCGATCGGTTCGGGAGCAGGTGTAACGACTTGGGGCGCTTCGACGAACTGGCCGGTCACGTGACCGGCGACGTCGGGCGCGTCAATAGCCGAGACATTGTCGCGGCTGTCCGGTTCGCTGATAAAAAGGCGGATCGATGCGATTGTGGCAAAAAGAGCCACGACGATGGCCGTAATAGTCCTCGGCCAACGGCTTGCGCTGTTCCCCCGAACCATCCATGCTGAGCCTACGACAGCAGAGTCGGATAGGCAATGCCTTGCAAGGAATTTCGGGCGGTTTCGCTCTCCTATTCGTGCTTTTATCCCCAGCCTTCCAATCGAGCGAAATTTGGACGTTAAATAGTCCTACGTGATGTCTATTGCTGCTATCGACTTCGGCCGAAAATGGGTCGGGATCGCGGTAACGGGGGCGGATGGCACGGGTGCGTATCCGATCGGGACGATCAAGCGGCGTTCGCTCGCGGTCGATCTTGGAGCGATCGGCAAATTACTGGCCGAACACGAAGTGACAAGGGTGGTGATCGGATTGCCGCTCAACATGGATGGTACGGCGGGAGCGCAGGCATCGTGGGCGGAAGGGTTTGCGCGCCGACTGCATGAATTCACGGGGATTGAGGTTGAGCTTTTCGACGAGCGATTGACAAGTTTTGAGGCCCAGGAGCGGCTAAAGGCATTGTCGCCGCGCAAGAGACAAAAGGAGCACGCGATCGACGCGGTGGCGGCGTGCGTGATTCTGGAAGGCTGGCAGCAGAAACGCGCGTCGGACGGGAGGTCTGTTACCGGCTGATAGAAAATGGCGACATCCGGCGCCGTAAGCTAATCTCGATCGTGCAGCATGAAGATGGTCGGGGTTACGATTGGGATCGGGATCGCGGGGTTGGCGCTGGTGTTGGCCTTCATTCTCTTTGCGCTCAAGGGGCCGGCGCGCTTTGGGCAGCCGCGAATCGTCTCGATTCGCGACGGCGAATCGCTGACGGCGGCGGCGCGCAAATTGGAACAGGCCAGCGTGGTCCGGAGCGCGATCGTGTTTGCGATCTATGCGGAGATGACGGGACAGGCCGGGCGGATCAAGCCAGGGGATTACGCGTTCACGGGCGGCGAGCGGATTGCGGAAGTGTTGCGCCATCTGGTGAGGGGCGACTTCATGGTGGTGACGGTAACGATTCCCGAAGGCATGACGGTACATCAGATAGGAGAGCGCCTGGAGGAGGCGGGACTGGTATGCGACTGGGAATTCGACG
The DNA here is from genome assembly GCA_030042765.1 of Candidatus Binataceae bacterium. GTDB lineage: Bacteria > Desulfobacterota > Binatia > Binatales > Binataceae > JASHZA01. The sequence continues at coordinate 2,969 of JASHZA010000369.1, forward strand.
CGGCGGCGCTTGACGGTCCGGTGGCGCGAGCGCTGGGGTTGGGGCCGCTGGGAGCGGAAGGCTTCCTGTTTCCGGCGACCTATCGATTCTCGCCGTTTGCGGGGACGAATCAGGTGCTGGAAGCGATGCTCGGGCGGTTTTACGCGATACTGACGCCGGAGGTCGAGGAGCGGATGTTCGAATTGGGCCTGAATGCGCGCGAGGTCGTCACGCTGGCGTCGATTATCGAGAAGGAGGCCAAGGTTCCGGGAGAACGGCCCACAATCGCCAGCGTATTCTATAATCGTCTAGAACTGGGGATGCCGCTTCAATCCGACCCCACGGCTCAATATAATTTCGAGGGTGAGACGCAGCGGGCGGTATTGGCCGTGCATGCGCGGTCGGCGTTCAACACGTACGGATTTTCGGGATTGCCGCCGGGACCGATCGCCAATCCGGGGCTGTTGTCGATACGAGCAGCGCTCTATCCAGCGCGCACCGATTACCTGTATTTTGTTGCACGCAACGATGGAACGCATATCTTCTCGCGGTCGTTCAGGGAGCATGAGCGGGCGATCGAGGAGGTAAGGCGGTCGGTCGCGCGAACGCACGGCCAGCGCGGCTGAATAACCGCCGGAGAATTCCTTTACCGGATTCGCTCAGTGGTCAACCCTGTCGATTTAATAGGAAGATCGCGCAGCAGGATCGCGCGCCTCGCGGCTGTTGAAACCGGGCTGTATGCGGCGCTGCCCCTGATAGTGACGCTCGCGATCGCGGCGGCGATCGACGCGATCGGCGCGGTCGCATGGGAGCGCTGGGGATATACGATCGATGTGGCGCGGGTGGCAATCCTGCGGGAAGGGGCGATCGCGCTTGCGGCAGCTGAGCTTGCGGTCGTGGGCTTTTTCATCTGGCGGGCATGGCGCGCGGCCAGTGGCTTCGTCGCGGCGGCGGAACGAATCGATGAACTGGTTGCGGGTCATCAGGAAGTCGTGACGTTGGCGACATTCGCGGATCCATCCAAGCCGGTCGCGCCGGCCGAGCGTTCACCTTTGTTCCCGGTGCTGTGGCGGCGTGTCATCGGTTATCTTGAACATTTCGATCCGTCGAGGCGGTTCAGGCTCGAGCCGGCGCAGCCGCTCGTGCGGTCCTCGCTGATCGCGCTGGGAGTCGTCGTTTTACTGGCGTCGGCAGCGATCGCGATGATGCGTCCGATGACGCCGGTGCAAGTGCTGACTCGGAGCTTGCGCGAGTTCGCCAGCTCGCTTGGCAGCTCGCCGATGGGATCGGAACGCGAACTTGCGGCGGCCGCGCGCGACGTGGGGTCGGATCTTGAAAATCCGAAACTACCGCCGGAGCAGAAGCAGGCGGAGCTTCAGGCGCTCAAGCAGGACATTACAAAGTTCGAGCAACAGAAGCGCAGCGGCGCCGGCAGTGGAAATGCGGGCGGGAGCAACGGATCCGGTCAGGGTAGCGGCAGCGGCCAGGGGCAGGGGCAGGGATCGGGCAAGGGTTTGGGCGGCAGCGGGCCCGGTCAGGGCGGGGCCGGCGGCAAGGGTGACAAGACCAATAACCAGACGGTCGAACTTCGCAACGATATCTCGAAGGCGCAGGCCCAGATGGAGATGGAATCCGGCGAAGGCAAGAAGTCGCAGGTCGCCGAGCAAAAGGGCGAAAAAGGCACCGGTCTCACTCCGAAGCAAGGGGAAAATCCCAACCAGGCTGGACCGCAGAGCAAGCCGAACGGGACCGGCAATATCGAGTTGCCGAAACCGGGGAATCTGGCGCAGAGTCAGATGCCCGCGGGCGAGAAGCCGAGTGGCCGCAAGGACGACAAGGGCACCAGCGGCGACACGCATCTTGGCGAATTTCCCAAGGCTGCCAATTACGAGCGCTTTTACAAACTGGGCGAGAAGGGTGAACCGATAGGTATTCGCGATGCCCGCTACGTCGTGTTCAGGATGCCGACGGCGGTGGTATCAGCTGGCGGCGAGGGCAGGACGGTGGCGGACAGCTCGCGACCGTCCGCGGCTACGCCCTATACAAACGAACCGCTCAAGGAAGAGCGGCTGCCGGCGTCACCAGACGAGCAACAGCTTGTGCCGCCGCGATATCGCGATTTGATCCACTAAGGGCAAGGAGGAGCGATGGGAGCGGCTGCGCAGCACCGACAGCAAATTCCACCGAACGAACGCGTCGGCGAATTTCAGAAAACCTTTGCACGTGCGGAGGCTGAGGTCGCGCGCGTAATCGTCGGCCATCGGGATGTCATTCGCAAGGTTCTGACAGCGCTGTTTGCCGGCGGCCACATCCTGATCGAGGGTGTGCCCGGACTGGGCAAGACGCTGATGGTCAAGACCGCGGCCGATGCGCTGGGTTTGAGCTTCAAGCGTATTCAGTTCACCCCGGATCTGATGCCCTCGGATATCGTCGGCACGCAGGTGCTGACGGAGAGTGAAGGCCGTCGCGAGTTCCAGTTCAAGGCGGGGCCAATCTTCGCGCACATCGTGCTCGGCGACGAAATCAACCGCGCCACACCGAAGACGCAATCCGCGGTGCTCGAGGCAATGGAGGAGCGGCAGGTCACCGTCTTCGGAACGACATACCATCTTGATCCACCGTTCTTCGTGCTGGCGACGCAGAATCCGATCGAGCTCGAAGGGACGTACCCCTTGCCCGAAGCGCAGATGGACCGCTTCCTGTTCAAGGTGGTGATGCTATCGCCCAAGCCCGAGGAGTTGCGGGAAATCCTCAACCGAACCACTGGCGCGAGCAACTACAAGACGCAATCAGTCTTCGAAGCTGCGGGCGCTCCCGAGAAGATCGAGGGACTCAAGCAATTGGTGCGCGAGGTGATGGTGGCGGAGCCGATCGAGCGTTACATCATTTCCATTGTCGGGGCCTGCACGCCGGGAGGTCCGGGCGTGCTGCCGGAGGTGTCGCAGTACCTGCGGTTTGGGCCGAGCCCGCGCGGCGCGCAGGCGCTCATTCTGGGCGCCAAGGTCAACGCGCTGCTGGACGGACGCGTCTCGGTGAGCTTCGAGGACGTCAACGATGCGATCATCCCGGCGCTGCGTCATCGGCTATTGCGCAACTTTCAGGCCGAGGCCGAGAACGTGACCGCCGAATCGATCCTCGAGCAGGCGCTCAAACGCCTGAAGCGTTGATGCTGGGTCTGCCGGCAGAATTCACGCCCGAATTTCTTGCGCGCCTCGAGCAGCTGCGGCTGAAGACGCGGCGCGAGTACGCGGGGATGGGCAAGGGATCCCATCTTTCGCCGCGGCGCGGGTCCTCGCTCGAGTTCAGCGACTTCCGCCACTACTCCCGCGGCGATGATTTCCGTTATATCGACTGGGGGCTGTACGGCCGCACCGACAAGTACTACATCAAGCTGTTCAAAGAGGAAGAAGACCTTCTCACCTACATTTTCCTCGACGCCAGCGCCTCGATGGGGTTTCCCCAACGCGACCGCAAATTCGAGGCTGCGGTGGCAACGGCGCTCGCCGTCGCCTACGTTGCACTTGCGGCGGGAGACCGCGTGATGGTTCGGGTACTGGCGGGGAAGGGAGAGCCGCCGGCGCCGGTTTTCGTGTACGGACGCCATCGTATCGTCGAACTGGCACGCCATCTGAGCGCGATTCGGCCGGGTGGCGAACTCGATTTCGCGCCCGCGCTGGCGCGGGAGATGGTTTCGATCCGGCGCGCCGGCAAGGTCTTCGTAATTTCGGATTTCCTCGGCCTGCTGAACTCGGTCGAGCGCGCGTTGGGACTGTTTACCGCGGCGAACATGGACGTGAGCGCGGTGCAAATCCTTGGCGCGACCGAACTTGACGGGCAGGGCCTGCAGGGCGATGTCGAGGTGGTCGACGCGGAAACCGGCGAACGTGTGCGCGTTTCGGTCGGCGCGCGCGAACGCCAGAGATATCGCGAGACGCTGATGCGGCTGGCGCACGAGATCCGGTTCTTCTGTTCGCGCAGCGGCCTTCATTACGCGCTCTACACCACCGATCGCGAGTTTCACGATTTCTTCGTGCACGCGGCGGCCAGTCTCGGGCTGGTGCATTAGCGCCGGAGACGATGGGCGCTTGAGGCAATGGGACTGCTGTATCCTGGCGCGCTCTATTTCTTCGCCATCGTTCCGGCGCTGATTATTGCGTATCTGGCGCGCGAGCGGCCGCGCCAAGCCACGGTCTCGAGCGTGCTCGCCTTCCGCGCACTGCGCCTGATGCGAGGCGAGCGCTTCGGCGGCCGTCCGCGTTTTCCGTGGACCTTCTTCGTCGAGTTGCTGATCCTTTGCCTGGCGGTGATTGCGATGGCAGGTCCCTACGCCGTGCGCAAAGGGAATCCGATCGCGGTCGTGATCGACAATTCGGCCGCCATGCAGGCGAAGACGGCGGCGGGCCCGACCCGCTTCGAAGATGCGGTCGCGAAAGTAATCGAGGCGCTCGAGACCGAAAGCGACGGCGGCCAGGTGACCGTGTATACGACCGCTCCGCAGCCCCGTTCGCTCGGTGGAGCCTTTGCCGAAACCGGTACCGCAGCAGCGGCGATCCGGCGCGTGCGGCCGGTCGATGCACCCGACGATGCCGCCGCGTTGACGGCCCTGCTCGCGCAACTCAGCGGCAATCGTCGGATTGGACGTATCATCTTCGCGAGCTATCGGACGATCGCCGCGCCGCTGCCCGCGCGCTTGACGGCGATCACGACGGGTGAGCCCGTGGCTAACTATGCAATCGGGTCTTTTGCGCTAAGCCGCGAGACTTTCGGAGCGGCCGCGCTGCGCGCGCGGCTAAATGTCGCCAATTTCAGCGGGGCCACGCAGACGCTCAAGGCGACGATCACCGGCGACGGCAAAGTAGTGGGTAGTGCGCAGGCGGCGACCGCACCCGGCGAGGTCGCGGCGATCGATTTTCCCAATCTGGCGCCGGCCGAAGAATACCGCGCGCAGCTTCTTCCGGCCGATGCCTTCGCGCTCGACAATGTCGCCTTTGCGACTGGATCGGCGGTGAAGCCGGTCGCGATCCTTTTCATCAGCCCGGTTCCAGCCGACGGCGAGAGCTTGAAATCGATCCCCGGGGTCGCGTTAACGACACGTACACCTGCCGCTTACTCGCCTAAGGATCTGGCCGAATCCGACCTCGCGATCTTCGAGTACTCGCTGCCAAAGGAAATTCCGCCGGTCAACGCGCTGCTGGTGATGCCGCCGCCCGGCGATCCGGTATTTGATTTCCAGGTCGAACCGGCGGCGCGGATCGAACTCACCGGATGGCCTGCGACAGATCCGTTGACCGACGGCGTTAACTTTCGCCTGCTGAACATTCGCTCCGGCGAGTACATCGGGCAGCATCCGTGGATGCAGGCGATCGTGAGCGGCGCCGCCGGCGGCCTGATGATAGCGGGAACCCGACAGGGCCATCGTTTCGTCGCCACCGGATTCAATCCGTTTCCCTACCTGGGGCGGCAGAACCTGCCGATGTCGATCCTGAGTCTTAATCTGCTGAGCTATCTTGCCGGCCTCGGCGCGCAAACGTCCGGCTACCATACGGGCGAGCCCTGGATCGTGCCGGCGGGGGTGCGGACGATCGTGCAGCCGTCGGGGCGTAAAGAAACGGTCGAGCCGGGCAGCCTGTTTACCGCGACCGAGGAGCAGGGAATCTACACGTTGGCAGGCGAGGCGGGGACGCGGACGCTGCGGGCGGTGAACCTGGCTGACCTGGGTGCTTCGGACCTGCAGAACGTGCCGCCGATTAGAATCGAATCGGCGGCCGGGGGCGCCCCAGGTGGCGAAGCGACGGTGCGCACATCGCTGTTTCCCTATGTGCTGGCCGCAATAATCGCTCTGATAATGCTGGAGGCGATCCTGGTGTACCGCAGCCCGCATCCGGCGCTTGAATTGGAGCCGTGAACGCTCAGCATCTTCTCGAAGAGTTGGCGCCGCGGGGGCTCACGCTGGCAAATCCGCGCGCGCTTTATCTGTTGGCGCCGGTGGCGCTGCTGGCCGCCTGGTCGCTCTGGCAGGCCGGGACGATTCGCCGCGCGGCGGCGCCGCTGATTCGCACGCTCGCGCTGGCGCTGTTCGTACTGGCGATGGCTGACCCGCAAAGCGTGGTGCGATCGGAGGGGAATACGAGACCCGCGCTGATCGACGCGTCGGCCAGCATCACTCCCGCGATGCGCACCTACGCGTTCAAACTGTTGCGGGACGGGCTCGGATTTCGCACGCACGATCCGGCGATTCTCTTCGCAACGACCGCGGTCGACGAAAGCTTCGGCGAGGTCGAAGACGGTGCGGCCACCGGCGCGGGATGCGGCGGCTGTGGTCCCGGAGCCACCAACCTTGAAGCGGCACTCGACCGGGTTGCCGCAGAGCCGGCCGCGCGTGGCGGGCCGGTCGTTCTGGTGACGGACGGATGGCAGAATCGGGGCGACGCGGGCGCGGCGGTGAATGCGCTGCGGGCCGCCGGCATCAGGTTGTTCATCTTCACGCCGCCGGGGGCGCAATCGATCCCGAACGTCGCGATGAGCGAGCTGAGCCTGCCCCCGGCACTGGCCAAGGCCGAACCGTTCGCGCTGGGCGTGACGATGACGAATCTCAACGCGCAGAGCGCAGCGGGCACAATCTCGATATACCGTAACGGTGCGTTGCTCGATCAGCGCGCCGTTACGCTGCCGCCAGGTCAATCGCGTTACGATTTTCCGGTGCGGTCGGAGCAGGCCGGCCTGGTCGGTTACCGCGCGGTGTTCAAGCCGGCGAATCCCGCGCTCGACCTCGATACGGAGGACGATTCGCTCCAGGGATGGGTTGGGATCGGCGCGCAGCAGAAAATTTTGATCCTGACCGACAACGCACGCGACGCGAGCTATCTCGAGACGGTCGCTCGGCGCGCCGGCCTGGAGCCCACCGTCACGGTGGTGGCCGGCGGCGATTACAGCGGTAGTCCAAAGGGCTACGACGCGGTGATTCTGAACAACGTCGCGCGATCGAGCCTGACGCCGGCTGCGCAGAGCGCGCTCGTTCAGTACGTGGCCGACGGTGGTTCCCTGGCGATGACCGGCGGCGACCGGAGCTTCGGTCTTGGCGGTTACGAGAACAGTCCGATCGCGAAGGTGATGCCGGTGGTGATGAAGCCGCCGCAGCGTCATGAGCGCAAGCGGGCGCTGATTTTGATCATCGACAAGTCGGGCTCGATGGGCCGCAACAATAAGCTGGTCTACGCGAAGGCGGCAGCCCTGACCGTGACCAAAACGCTGAGCGATGCCGACCTGATAGGGGTAATCGGCTTCGATTCGCAGCCGTTTGTGGTGGTGCCGCTGGGACCGCTGGGCAAGATCCGTCCATATTTCGAAGAACTGATCAGCCGGCTCAAGGCGCGAGGCACCACCTACCTGCTGCCCGCGCTGGAGGAGGCGGAGCGCACGCTCGCGCAAAGCGGCGCGTCGATCAAGCACGTCGTAATCCTGACCGATGGAGAGACCGGCGGCACCGCTTCGATGTACTACGACCTGGTGTCGAATATGCGGCGCGAAGGCGGCGCGACGATCTCAGCGATAGCGATCGGGCGCGAGGCAAATCTTCCGCTGCTGGAAGCGATCGCGCGCTACGGCGGCGGCGGCTTCTATCAGACTGA
>JASHZA010000370.1 GCA_030042765.1 Candidatus Binataceae bacterium
TGTGGGAGCAGGAGATCTTGTCATGGGACGAGCGTCATTGGGAAGCGGTGATAGCGCTGCTCACAACCCGTTCGGCCGACGCGGCTCGCCTGGCTTTGCGTGCCGGTGCCGACGAGGTGCTGTTCCTGCCGCTGGACCCTAAGGATCTGGTCCCTTCGCTGGTCAAGCTCAGCGAGCGTCAAGGCACCGGCAGAGTAAGAAGAGGATTTACGGTGTCATTGGTTAGCGTGGCGGGCGGAGCGGGCTCGAGCAGTCTTACGGCGGCACTGGCCTTTGCGTTGCGACGCCTTACCGGAAAGCAGATCGTACTCGTTGATCTTGGCCTCCAAACCAGCACCCTAGCGGCCCTGCTTGACCTCGAACCCGAGCACAGTATCGCGGAATTGGCGGATCCGACCAGCAAGATCGATTCGATGCGCCTGGAATCGGTGCTGTGTACCCATGAATCAGGACTGCGATTGCTCGCCGCTCCCAAGAGAATTGAAGAGGGCGAGTTGGTTTCGGCATCCACCGTCGCGTCAGCGCTGACAGTTCTGCGGGAGCTGTTTGATTGTGTGATCGTGGATTGCGGGCATCACGTCAACGAAGGTTCGGTGGCCGCGTGGGAGCATTCGGATCGCATCTTCTACATATTGAACCAGTCGATCACCAGCGTGTGCCCGGCACGGCGTTTCTGTGAGCTGTTCGACCGTTTGCAACTCAAGGGTCCGAGGCTCGAGTTTCTTCTCAACCGGTATACGGCGGGGAACGCGATTTCGACTGAAAAAATAGAGACTGCGCTGCACCGCCCGATCGTGATCCGCATTGGGCGCGACGACAAGGCTTTTAGTGCCGCGGAAATCGCCGCCGCCGATCTGGCGGTCGCCGCGCCTGGATCCGACGCCGCGATAGACATTGAAAGGCTCGCATGCGCGCTGCTGGGACAGGCTCGCAACGGTCAAGCCCCGCGTCACGGTGTCTTTAATCGGCTCCTTTCAGCCTTGCGCGCATAACAGGGGCAACTATGGGATTGTTGGATCGTCTCCAGCCATCAAGCCAGCAGGCTCAGCGAGCGGTTGTTCCCGGCTTGTCGCTCTTGCACGGAGAGCCTCATCCACGAGGTGTGGCAGAAACCGAGCAGGCGCAACTTTTCGAGAGTCTCAAGGCTCGTGTGCAGGACCGACTCCTTCAAAGAGTCGACCTTTCGAAAATTGACGAGATTGGGTATGGCACCGTTCTCGCGGATATCACCAAGGTCATCAACACCCTGATTGCCGAGGACGGAATCCTTATCACCGATGCGGATCGAACGTCTCTGATCGAGGTCACGATCAACGATATCCTCGGACTAGGGCCGCTGGAGCCCCTGCTTCAGGACAACGACATCTCGGACATTCTGGTCAATGGAGCCAGCGAAGTATGGGTCGAGCGCAAGGGCATACTTCATCGAACGGAGGTCCACTTTCGCGACGAGGCGCATCTGTTGAGCATAATCAACCGTATTGTGTCGAGAGTGGGTCGCAGGATCGACGAAGCGTCGCCGATGGTGGACGCGCGGCTCCCCGATGGGTCGCGCGTCAATGCCGTTATCCGGCCACTCGCTATAGACGGCGCGGGATTGTCTATACGGCGCTTTGGCGGGCATCACTTCCATATGGAGGACTTCATAAGAAACAAAACCTTGAGTTTGGAGATGGCGGACTTTCTGCACGCGGCGGTGCTCACTCGCCTCAACATTCTGGTCAGTGGAGGAACCGGCAGCGGCAAGACGACATTGCTAAATTGTCTGTCCTCATACCTGCCTGCTAACCAACGGATTATTACGATCGAGGATGCCGCCGAACTGGCGCTTCAGCAGCCGCATGTGTTCAGGCTCGAGGGCCGCCCTCCCAACGTCGAGGGCAAAGGCGAAGTCACCATTCGGGATCTCTTCCGCAATACTTTGCGGATGCGTCCCGACCGTGTGATCGTTGGTGAGGTGCGCGGCGCGGAAGTGCTTGACATGTTGCAGGCGATGTCGACCGGACACGACGGCTCGATGGCGACCATACACGCAAATAATCCGCGGGATTCGCTCGGGCGGCTCGAGATGATGATGCTGTTATCGGGCATTGCTTTGCCCGAAAAGGCGATGCGGCAATATATCGCAGCGGCGATCAACCTGATCGTCCACATCGCGCGGCTTTCTGACGGGAGCCGCAAGGTCATCAAGATTGCGGAGATCACCGGCATGGAAGGTGAGACGGTCCTGACCCAGGATGTCTTCGAGTATGTGACAACGGGCACCAATGCCGTCGGCAAGGTAATCGGACAGTTCCGTCCGACGGGCACGCGGCCGTTCTATATCGAACGCATGAGTGCCGCAGGCGTTGCGCCTTCTCCCGAAATGTTTCAGAAGGCGGCTGAGGGATAGCGCTTGGAACTCGAATTCGCGCTCCCAATTCTTTTGTTCGTGTTGCTGATGGCCGCGGCCATCTTGCTATATAGCGGCAGAGAGCGCGCTTTCTCCGACAGAGACAAAAGAGTTATGCATCGGCTGGGACTCGAGCCGATGCGCATGCCGATTGGCCGTTTCAGCCGCTTCGAGCTTTTGGGAGAAGGCGAAGCAGGGTCATCAGCGGCTACGGGCCACAATTTCATTACACGGACACTCGGTGAAATGATCGACGAGGCCGGCGTGATGCTTTCACTAGACCTGCTCACCGGTATGATCATCGGATTGTTCCTGTTCGGGTTCGCCGTCAGCGTCGATTATTTTCATGTCGGGCCTGCGCTCGCCTTCGCAACCGTGCTCGCCGCGTTGCCGCTGTTCTACCTGCGATTCCTGCGCAAAGGCCGGCTCAGAACAATTGGCCAGCAGCTGCCCTACGTATTGGATCTGTTGAAATCGGCGTTGGAGGCAGGGCACACGCTCCTAAGGGCGCTGGAGTTGGCGGCGGAGAATTCTCCGGAGCCGATGGCGAGCGAATTGCGCCGCGTGGTTGAACAGGTACAGGTGGGAATCTCTCTGCCGAGGGCGCTCGAGAGCATATATCTGCGAATCCCCCAGGAAGAGCTCGGCTTTCTGGCGATCGCGGTCCGGATTCAGGCCCAGGTTGGCAGTAGCCTCGCGGAAATCCTGCGCCACGTTGCCGACGGAGTGCGGACCCGCCAGCGGCTGCAACAGCAGATAAGGATGTTGACCGCACAATCCCGGACGAGCGCCGTGATTGTGACTCTTTTGCCGTTCGTCGTGCTTGCGGCGTTCGCCTTTATTCGGCCAGGGTATGCAGCGCCTTTCTTCCACGACCCCACCGGTATCAAGCTGCTCGAGACGGCCATTGTGCTCGACCTGATGGCCTTTCTGGCAATGCGGAGGATCGCCCGCGTCGAATACTGATCAGCCGGGCAATCAAGATGATATCCGACGAAGCCGTATTGGCGATGTTCGTCTTCGCAATGGTGGCCATTGGTGCGGCGAGTCTCTCGTTCGGGCTGATCGGTGGCAGGCAGCCCTCCGCCAACCTGCGGATACCGGGTCGTCGCTCCGGCCGCCGCATTGGATGGCTCTACGACGTGTGGCAGGGTCTGGCCAAAAGGCTCGAACAGCGCATTCAGAGCGACAAGCCGGCTATTCGACGCTTGCAGGAGGCTCTGATCAACGCCGGGTTCGAACGTCTCCGGGGATTCGTAATCTTTCGCTCCCTTCAGGTACTTGCCACCATGGTCGGAGGGCTTGCTGGGTTGGCTATTTCCGGCAGTATCGGCTCGAACTGGTTCACGTCTTTCCTCGGGGGCGCATCCCTGGGGTTCCTTCTGCCCTACGTGGTGCTGAAGCGTTTGCGCCGACGTCGCCAATTGAAAATCACGCGCGAGCTTCCAGCCGTTCTCGATCTTTTGACAGTCAGTCTCGAAGCGGGCCTTAGCATAGCCGACGCGATCAAAACCGTTGGGATGTATGTCGAGCGACAAGGACATGTGCTGGGCTCGGAGCTATCGATCTCAACCTCCGAAATGGTCGCGGGCCTACGGCTTGAAGACTGTCTGCGAAACCTCGGAGAGCGAACCGGCGTCGACGAACTCAAGTTAGTCGCGTCACTCTTGATCCAGAGCGAGAAGATCGGCGGTAGCCTGGGACCGGCGCTTCGGGCCAGCGCTGAACAAATGGTTACTAATCGCCGGCTCAAAGCCGAAGAGGCGGCACAAAAGAGCACTATCAAAATGCTGGTGCCGCTGGTGCTATTTACCCTACCGTCTATGATAATCATCATTCTCGGACCGGCGATAATTCAGATTGCGCGTGTACTCACCGGCTAAGCCTACAAAGGAATGCCGCAGTGTCATTTTTGTGTAATTGCAATGTCCGCGCATCTCATCAAGTAGAACGGAATAGGACATACCTACGAATTACGTTACCACCGCTTGAGTTACCTCAGAAGCTCCATGACACGTTAATCCGGTAGCTGGCCTCTACGATTCCAGAGCTTTCTGTCACCTCTCTTGCGTCTTATGACTGCCGAGGGCTTGAACAACGCGAGAAGGAGTGTTTATGAGGTTTGGCTATCAAAGGTATGTAGCGATTCGAGAGGTTTGGGCGGCCAGAGGACAGACAATGACTGAGTACGCGCTGATCCTCGCAGCCATCGCGGTCGTCGTGTTTGTAACCTATCAAATCATGGGGCAGAACATCGGTTCGCTGGTCAACCGGGTCAACACTGCTTTGACCTCAACATAACGCGAAATTTTACCCGCTGACCCCGTGACGGTTCGCACTCGCCATGAGCCTATACTTGATGATTCGAGAGGTTTGGGCGGCCAGAGGACAGACAATGACTGAGTACGCGCTGATCCTAGCGGCCGTCGCGGTCGTAGTGTTCGTAACCTATGAGGTCATGGGGCAGAACATCGGTTCGCTAGTCAACCGGGTGGACAAGGCTTTGACCTCAACATAACGCGAAAGCTTGCACGGCGATCTTGAACAGCGCGTGCTCGCGAGTGAGCCATACGATTTGACGTCGGCTGCTAGTTGTTGTGCACGAAACCACTCTCCTCCGAAGATGTGGCCGAGTGCTGATACGCCTGTTTCGAATCGGGACGGCAATCTTGGTTACTGCGGTTGTTTGCGGCGGCGGCCGGCAGGCCGCTGCCTCCGAGTTCGGCGTGAGCAGCTATCGGCCCGGCTTGATGGATCTGTTCGTGGGGTTTGTCCCTCCCCCAGGATCTCTCACTATCAAGGATCAATTTCTCTATCAGGATGCGAGGGCGCATGTCGTCCTCGAGGGTCCACGTATTCAGTCTCACGCTCATACCGTGGCTTATACCGATGCTCTATTCGCGGCTTACGCGACCAAAATTCTTCTTCTCGGTGCGTATTGGACGTTAGGCATTCTTCCTCAAGTGAGGCTCGCTGACCAATCCATACTTGCCGGACCGATTGGCCGGCCGGACTCCAAACAAACCTCCACCGTAGCAGGTCTCGGCGATCTTATTTTACTGCCATATTTGCTTGGTTGGAATTTTGGTCAATTCCATGTCAGCACTGACTGCATGCTTTACATGCCAACAGGCAGCTACGACCGCCAACGAATCATCGATATCGGTGACAATCGATGGGCATTCGAGCCCGACGTCGGCGTTACCTGGATGCAGGAACGTTCGCGAATCGAAGCATCAGTCTTTATCGGCTATACGATCAATACCAAGAATACCGCCTCTCATTACCTCAGCGGAGATGAATTCCACGCCGACTTTGCGCTGGCGGAACACCTCCCTCACGGGTTGATTCTCGGGATGGCCGGCTATGCCTTTCAGCAGACGACTGGTGACTCTGGAAGCGGCGCGATTTTTGGTCCATTCAAAGGGCGGGTCATCGCGCTGGGTCCGTTGATCGGCTCCACCTTCCCGATCATGAGACACTTAGTCACTTTTACATTCAAGTACGAAGTCGAATTTGAAGCGCAGAACCGGCTTACCGGGAATGAGTTATGGCTAACCGCTAGTTGTCCCTTGTTCGGGAATTAGCTCGCCCTATTTCCGGTACGATATCGCAGGGGGAATGGGCTTTGCGTCACTGCTAAGAACGCAGAACTGCGTCGCCTTAACGCATTATCGAAAAGCTGAGGTTACGTCGCTCTTCTGGGGAGATGGCATTCGATGGGCGGAGATAAACGACGAGAATGGTCGATCGAGCGCCTGCCGCTCGAACTTGAGTGTACCCCATCGACCCAGGATGAGACATTTCGAATCGCTCTCGATATGTTGCCCGAACCGGCGATAATTGTTGATCGACACCGCGTCGTTCTCAAAGCAAATTCCGACGCGTTGGCGCTGCTGGAAGCCGATAGGGCCGACCAGGTCCTAGGAAAGAGCATCTTAACTTTCATGTTGATGGAGCCGCGGCAGCTTGAACGAACGATGTCAGACCTGCTGCGGGGCAGCGCGATCCGCTTTGAGACCGATATCCGAACCCTCAAGGGCAATACGCGGACACTCGAGATGCTGCAGATCCCTCTCTTCGCGCCCGACAGTGAAACACGGAAAGTTCTTAGCATCGCCCACGACATCAGCGAGCATCGGCGCTCCCAACGCGAACAGGCCTTGATGGCTGCGATTATCGAGAGCTCCGACGACGCTATATTCAGCCACTCCACCGAGATGCGGATAACAAGCTGGAACCGTGGAGCAGAGAGGCTCTTCGGTTTCGCCGCACAAGAAGCGATTGGACAGCTTACGGCCGACCTCATAGTTCCCGCGGACTTTCGCGATGATGCGAAGGCACAGATGGAACAAGATCTCGCGGCAGTCCGAGAGAATCGATCTGTAGTTCGCCGCTCGGAGGTACGGGGTCGGAGAAAGGATGGCGTCATACTGGAGGTTTCCATGGTAGCCTCTGGGCTTCAAGACTCGCGCGGACGAATGCTTGGCATGTCTGTCATCATGCGAGACATCGGCGAACAGAAGTCGGTCGAGCACGAGCTGGCCTTACTGGCCGCAATTGTCGCCTCCTCCGACGATGCTATATTGAGTATCTCCCCTGAAGGCAAGCTGACGAGCTGGAATCAAAGCGCTGAGAGACTCTTCGGGTTCTCCCGCGACGAAGCACTAGGCCAGCCAATCACTATATACATTCCGCCCGAGCTCCACGCTCGTGCTCAGGAGAGAATAAAGGGGCAGATTGCCTCAGCAAAGACGGGACGCATCAAAGTCGAGCGAGTGGAAGTACGGCTCCGCAAGAGGGACGGAACGCCATTTGATGCGTCTGTAGTCTCCTACCCAATTTATGATCACCGCAATGGTAGCCTGCTGGGACTTTCGGCAATCGTCAGCGACGTTACCACTCGCAAGCGTGCTGAGCGCGAACAGGCCTTCCTGGCGGCCATCGTCAATGCCTCCGAAGACGCCATCGTCGGAGTTTCCGAGGATCACAAGATCACGAGCTGGAATCCCGCGGCCCAAATGGCCTACGGTTACACCAGCGAGGATGCACTTGGGAAAGGACTGGACCTGTACCTTCCTCCTGATGATTTCAAACTGGTTACCGATGCTCTCTCTCATCTTTTCCAATCCGGTCAGTCGGTTACCCTCGAGCGGCGAGCGGTTAGGAAAGACGGCTCGTCATTCGTTTCCTCGGTCAATATTTTTCCGATCCGGGATTCCGCAGGAAACATCATCGCCGGCGCCGGGATCGGTCGTGACATAACAAGGGTGAAGGAAATTGAGCGAGAGTTGCGCGAGGCTCAAGAGTATACCCGCGGCCTTATCGAGTCCTCGATTGACGCTATGGTGGTCGTGGATCCCAATCTGACCATCACGGATGCCAACGAGCAGTTGGCAAAGCTCACCGAGTTGCCAAAGAAGGTTTTGATCGGTAGCCGCTTCGACAAGTATTTTACGGATCCGGCCCGGGCCGCCGGTGCAGTTCAGAAAATTCTGACTCAGGGCTACGTCGTCAACTACGATCTCGATTTGGTCGCCGCCGGCGGCAAGGAAGTTCAGGTTTCCTTCAACGCCTCGCTTTTCTATCGCGCAGGCAGGGTGTTCGGCATCCTTGGGGTAGCCCGAGATGTGACCGATCAACGCGCGACCGAGCGCAAACTCATTGAAGAGCAGGCGTACAGCCGC
>JASHZA010000371.1 GCA_030042765.1 Candidatus Binataceae bacterium
CCCTTCGCCCGTGCGGTCGCGATGCAACAGCGCGCACGCGATCGCCGCCAGGGCATGCACTCCGCTCGAGACGTCTCCAATTGCCAGCATCGGCGGATAATGCGGGCCACCCTCCTCTCCGCTGAGCGACGTCACTCCCGCATACGCTTGCCCGATAAAGTCGTAACCCGGGTCGTTTGCGAGCGGTCCCTCCTGCCCGAAGGTCGACACTGAGCACATGATGATCTTCGGATGGAGCTTGCGCACGCTCTCATAATCCAAACCCATCCGCGCGATCACGCCGGGCGCAAAGTTCTCGACCACGATATCCACTTTCGGGATCAGTTCGGTCAGGATCGCCCTGCCTGCAGGATTCCTCGCGTCGACGCACAGGCTCATCTTGCCCCGATTCTGCTGGACGAAGTACCCGCTCCGGCCGTCCTTCATATACGGCATCCCACGCGACCGGTCGCCGCCCGGCGCAAGCTCCACCTTGATCACCTCGGCGCCCATTTCCGCCATCAACTTGGTGACCGTGGGCCCGGCGACGAACTGGGTGAAGTCCAGCGCCTTGAATCCATCCAGCACATGCCTGCGTCCCGACATCAGTTTTCCTCCTGGACAGCGCACGGTAGCGTTCCGCCAGCACCGCCATTCGATTCGTGCTCTAGCAAGGCCTGACTCCGCCCTGCAACCGAGCCACGCTGCTATGGCGCGACGGCCTCACCGCCAGCGGATTCCGCGTTACGAGCGCCTCCGCTTCACCACGGGCCGCCGCGGCCTACATCGAGACGAACCCCCTACCCGCGCATCGCTGCTGCCGGCGGAGCCGTCGAGACCGTTCTGGCCGGAGCCATCCGCGAACGTGCCGGCGCCACTCGCACCGGCAGAATCACCAGGCTGAACCCGTTCACCTGGAGCCAGTTCTGCATTTCGAGCGCCGTATGATTGTGGAGGAAGCGGCTCAGGAAACCTTCGAGTTCGTCCGTGAAAACAAGTTTGCCCGCGAAAAACACCGCGTGCGGAAATTCCCGCGCTACCTCGAGGCACAAATGGCGCAACTCGGCAACCACATCGGGGCCGATACTCGTGCGCAATTCCGGATGGAACCCAAGGTCCGAAGCGAACCGGCAATATTCCAGCAGGTCGTCCGTTACTTCCTGTTCGAGCTTTTGAACCACCTCGGGACCCTTGAGCAGGTTGGAATCTATCTCCGCCACACTCACGAAAACGATGTTATGGAACTGGCCGTCGAACAGCCGCGGAATCGTCGTCAGCGTCGCCAGCCCCAGCCCGTTGAACCCATTGACCAATAGGACCGCCGTCGGTGCTTCAGGATCGCGCTTGGCCGGCTCTTTTTCCGCCGCCGCAAAGATTTCCGGCAGAACGTCGGCCTCGAGCTGTTGAATCGCTCCATGGACATAATCGTAGTGCCGGTGAACCATTAAGCAGATCAGGATCAGCCCTCCCGTCATAACGACCGTCACCCATCCGCCTTCGTAGAACTTGAGCGTAACCGTCACCACCAGAATCAACGCGGTGAAACTGCATCCGACGCCGTTGATCAGCAGCTTTCGCTTCCAACGCCGCTCCTCGTGCCGCGCCTTCCACCAATGCACCGTCATTCCAAGTTGCGACAGCGTGAACGTGATAAAGACGTTAATCGCATACAACACGACCAACAGGTCAACGCTCGCGTGGGTTCCGAACAGGATCACACCCGCCGCCAGACCCATCGCCAGCACCCCGTCCTGCGTGACCAGCCGTCCGCTCAGGTTCGAGAAACGCCGCGGCAGCCAGCGATCCATCGCCATCGTCGCCAGCACTCGCGGACCATCGACGAAGCCGGTCTGCGCTGCGACGAAAAGCAGCGCGCCCTCCGTCATCAGCGTGAACGTGACTATCGGCATCCCGAGGTTCAGTCCCGCCAGCGACCAGCTTCCCGCCATCTTCTCGAACAGCACGGCGTTGAGCGTCTTGCCCGCCATCGGTTCGACGTTAAACAGCATATAGGCGAACAGGATCCCGCCCGCCACGAACGCCAGAGACACCGCCATATAGATCATTGTGCGCTTGCCGGTCGCCGTGCGCGGTTCGCGCAGGATCGGCAGGCCGTTGCTCACCGCTTCGATCCCGGTGTACGTCCCGCCGCCCAGGCTGTAGGCCCGCAAAAAGATGATCGCCAGCGCCGCCACGCCCAGCTCGTTGATACCGTGATGGGCATCCCGCACGGCGCCGCTCACCGCCGCCGGCAGTTGTGGCGCCCGCTCAATCAGCGCGTACGTGATCAACCACACGTGCGTCACCACGAATGCCACGAAAATCGGCAGCAGCGTCAGCACCGATTCCTTGACCCCGCGCAGGTTCATCCCCACCAGCAGGACCACCACCACGATGCACACCCAGAACTTCAGATACAGCAGCGAAATCGGCAGGAAGCTGAATATGGCGTCGGCGCCGCTCGCGATTGATATCGAGATCGTCAGCACGTAGTCGACCACCAACGCGCTGCCCGAAACCACGCCCGGCATCCGGCCGAGCAGCTTGGTCGCCACCAGGTAGCCCCCGCCACCCGCAGGAAACTCGTCTATCGTTTGTGAATACGAAGCCGAGATTATGAATACCGTCAACGCCATCAGCAGCGCGAGAAACACCGCAAGGTACTGATGGCGTCCCAGCGCCAGGAACGCCTCTTCAGGCCCGTAACATGAGGAACTGAGCCCGTCCGACCCCAGACCTACCCAAGCCAGGAACGCGATCAGCGACAGACGATGAAAAATGTGCGGATCTTTGACGTCGCGAGTCGGACCAATCAGAATTTGGGTCAGCGTTCGTCTATTTTCGCTTGAAGCTGCTTCGCCCTCGGATGCCATAGCGGAGTTTAATCAATCCCCCTCAATCGAAGTCACGAATTCTCGGGGGCGGCTCGGACCCCGCAGCCTCTGCCGCTCCCTCCAGCCAAATTTCACACGGAATACACCGCGCGTTCCAGCCCAAGGCCGTAGCGCGCAGCATCGATTAGATTCTGCATCAGCGCAAGCACCGTCGTCGGACCCGTGCCGCCGGGGTTCGGCGTCACCCATCCCGCCACCCGCGCTACCGCGTCGAAATCCACGTCGCCCGCGAACCGGCCCGGCGCGATCCGCCGAAAACCCACATCGATCACGCACGCGCCCGGTTTGACCATCTCCGCCACGATTAGAAACGGGCGGTCGCCCGGATCAGCCCCAGCGCATGACACCACGATATCGGCCTCGCGGCAAATCGCCGCGAGATTACGGGTATGGCGATGGCACCACGTCACGGTCGCGTTGCGCATCCGGCCCCCGAGCAGGATCGCGATCGGCTTGCCCGCGATATCGCTGCGGCCGATGACCGCTGCGCGCGCCCCGTCCACCGGGACCTTGTAGTAGTCCAGCAATGTAAGCACCCCGCGAGGTGTGCACGGAATGAACCGTCCCCACTGACCGCGGTAGAGCGACGTCACATTCGCCGCCCCCACCGCATCCACATCCTTCTCCGGCGCGATCGCGTCGAACAGCCGATAAGTATCGATCCCGGCCGGCACCGGCAGTTGCAGCAGGATCCCGGTGATCGTCGCGTCCGCGTTAAGCCGCGCGATCACGTCGAGCAGGCGTTCCGTGCTCGCCTCCTCGGCCGTCATTGTGATCAATTCGTTTCGGAAACCCAGCTCTTCCGCAAGGCGCCGCTTGTTGCGGACGTATTGCCGCGATGCCGGGTCGCCGCCCACCAGGATCGCGGCCAGCGCCGGCACGCAATTGTACCGCGTGGCCAATTCTCCGGCGTGCCGGCGCAATTCAGGCAGCAGGGATGCGCTCACCCGTCGGCCGTCCATGATTACCGCTGCCATGGCCGTCTAAGTTGTTAGCACGATTTCCTGGGGCTCGTTGGAAAGTTACGGTCGGAGTGCCGGGCCGGCGTGCGTAGCCGTTCCGAAGCTGGAATGAAGTTAGACGGGGGCATCAAATCGGTCAAGGTGGAACCCCCTGCCACTGCCCCTCGTCAAACTGTTGCATTACTTGATGAGGCGTCGCTCGAGGGCCGTCCCGGCTGCTCGCGTGTCAACTGCCGCATGCCAACCCGCCCGGGTGGTCCGTTTTCGCTAGTCTCGCCCGAGGGGTTGTCTCTTTTGCCGTCGCGCCCCTTCCGTCATTTGGGAACTCGCGCCGCTGATGCCCTCTGACGCTTGCGATATGCCGATGATAATGATACTGATTATCAAAATTGGCAAGGCCGAGGTTCCCGCACATGTACGTATGTGTCTGCAATGCTCTCACCGACCGCAAAATTCGTTCTCTGTCCGAATGCAGCCGCGGAACGGTAGCGGACGCTTATCGCGCGCTCGGCATCAAGGTCCAATGTGGCAAGTGCGTCCCGATCGTCAGGAGCATCCTCGATGGACCTCAACCAGAAACCCCCAAAACAGCATCGATTCCCGCCTTCGCGATGCCCAGCCAACTTGGCGTTGGTTTAGTGGACGCATAGCCGCTATGTAAGATAAGCGATCTTGATCGCCGGGGGTGGCTCATGCAGGGAGATCCGAAGGTCATTCAGCTTCTTAACGCCATCTTGCGCAACGAATTAACCGCAATCAATCAATATTTCCTTCATTCCCGGCAGTTGAACCATTGGGGCGTCACCAAACTCGGCGAATACGAGTACCAGGAATCGGTTGCCGAGATGAAGCACGCCGATCAAATCATCGAACGGGTGCTCTTCCTGAACGGACTGCCCAACCTGCAAGACCTGGACAAGCTGCTGATCGGAGAAAACGTCAAAGAGATACTCGACTGCGACCTTAAGGCGGAGACGAAAGCGCTCGTCGATCTCCGCGAGGCGATCGCATATACCGAGACGGTGCGGGATTATGCGAGCCGAGACTTGCTGCAGGACATCCTCAAGCATGAAGAAGAGCACGTCGATTTTATCGAAATTCAGTCCGAGTTGATCGACCGCGTAGGGATCGAGAATTACATCCAGCTACAGTCGCGCAGCGCCAGTTAAGCCGGCAGCACTGCGGTACTGGCTAACGACCGGCCGCGCTCACCCCCGGCAGTCCGTCGTTACCGCCGCCACCGCCGTCTGAGTTTTTAACACCATTTTCCTGGGGTTCGTGGAGAAATTGCGGCCGGAGCGTCCGGCCGGCATTCGTGGTCTTTCTGACACTCTGATAAAGTCGGACGGGCGCATGAAATCGGTCGATCACACTCCACTCTACGCGCTCCATCGCCGCCTGGGCGCCCGGATGACCGAGTTCGGCGGCTTCGAGATGCCGCTCAGTTACAGCGGAATCATCGAGGAGCATCTCGCGGTTCGCTCTGCCGCCGGTATCTTCGACCTGAGCCACATGGGCGAGTTCGAACTTCGCGGCCCCGGCGCACTCGCCCTGCTCGAACATGCGCTTACTAATTCCGCCGCGCGCCTCGCCGACGGCCAGGCTCAATACACCATCATGTGCGCACCCGACGGCGGCACTATCGACGACTTGATCGTCTACCGCCTCGCCTCGGATCGCTACATGCTCTGCGTCAACGCCTCGAATATCGCGGCCGACCGCGAATGGCTGCTTGCGATGCCGCGTGAAGCGGTTGAATTCAACGATATCAGCGCCGAAACCGCGCTCGTCGCGATCCAGGGACCACGCGCCGAAACCATTCTGTCGTCGCTGACTGCCCCTGGACTCGCTTCGCTCCCACGCTTTCGCACCGTCTCGAGCGATGTTGCCGGCGCCCGCTGCCTCGTCGCGCGCACCGGCTACACCGGCGAAGACGGCTTCGAGCTGTTCACCGGCGCGCCGGCCGGAGAGCGGGTGTTCGAGGCGTTGCTCAGCGCCGGCGCCCCACACGGCCTCAAGCCGTGCGGGTTGGGGGCGCGCGACACCCTTCGGATGGAAGCCGCGTTGCCGCTCTACGGACATGAGCTCGATCGCGCGACCTCGCCGGTGGAGGCCGGCCTGGTTCCATTCGTCAAGTTCGATCGCGGCTTCGTCGGCGAAACGGCTCTCAAGGCGCAGCGCGACAGCGCATCGGGAAAGCGCCTGGCCGGCCTTCGCACCGACGACGGCAGGAACGTCGCGCGCCAAGGCTACAAACTCTACCGTGCCGCAAAAGAGATCGGAGTGGTGACTAGCGGCACTTTTGCGCC
>JASHZA010000372.1 GCA_030042765.1 Candidatus Binataceae bacterium
CAGCGCAGGCCGCTGATCAACGTCGCAGACCCAGCGTGACGCAGCAGAGACGAAGTTGTTTGGGGAGAAAGCCGATGAACACCGAGATGGTCGATGTTGAACTCATAGAGGATCGTGGTTGCCTGAGCGACCTGTCTGAACTTGCTTCGTCGGAAGGCGAAATGCTGGTTTGCCATCGCTGCAACGACGCGTCGGAGATAATCGCGGGAATAGTCGTGATACCGGAGACGGAAGAAGCCTGGGTGCTTTGCGGTAACTGCTGGCGGAAGATTCCAGCCGGCGTGCGTCTAGCGTCTTAAGGGAAACGGGATTGACGAATATGAATCGAGAAGACGCCGTGCGCAGACTCAGAGCGTTGCGCAATCTCAGCAAGGACGAAGGCGCCTTTCCGGCCGAGGTCGAAAGCGCCAAGAGCTTGATTCGCCTGCTCGAGGATCGCTACGCCATCTCCGATTGTGGCCCGACGGAAGAGCCGCCGTTGGTGCCGGATTGGCCTTATTGGAACTGGGTCCTTGGCGAATTCGGAATCGAGGGGCGCCGGTTCCTCAAAAGCGCGAGCGCCATTCTCGATGAGACCAGGATCGTTATCATCCGGCTCGATACCGGAGACTGGCAGGTCGAGCGCAGAACGCGTGTTGGTTACCAGGTGATTGCGCAGAATCATAACCCTGAATCCCTGCGTGCATACCTGCGCCAGAACGCGTCGCGGAAATATACATTTTCTCAAGCGTCGGGGCACTAATAAAAACGGACTAACCGCCCACAAAGGGCGTCAAAAAGGAGACTGTCATGGAGTTTCTCACTCGGATGTTCGTGAAGGCGCGTGAATGGCACAAGGGTCAGACGATGACCGAGTACGCGCTGATTCTGGCGGCCGTCGCCGTCGTGGTGTTCGTGACCTACGAGATCTTGGGCCAGGACATCAACGGACTGGTCAAGACCATCGACACCGACCTCGCGAGCTAATCGGTCGGACGCAATCCCGGCTTAGTCAACCTCCTCGATTAAGCAGAACCCCTCTTCTCTCCCCTCATGACGCAACGGCGGGGGCCACAATCCCCCGCCGTTCGTCTCTCAGATTGATTTTATGGAGGATCGACGCAAGTCGCCGGCCCCGACCGGATACACGGTAGCGCTTGCGGCAGAAAGCTTCAGACCGATGAGGTCCGCTTCAACTGCTCGACATTGACGTGCTGGTCTTGGTGACGAGAGAACTTACGTCCTTGCCCATGGACTGGTAGGCCGCATAAACCACGACCGCGACCAGTGCGACGACCAGCGCATACTCGGTCATGGTCTGCGCCTTGCTCCACCGCGAGACCTTAACCTTATCCGCCGTGCGCTTCGATCTAATCCGCTCGATCCACCGCACCATCGCCTTCCTCCACGAGGATGGCCCTGTTTGGGCCAAGCCACTCTAGAAGTGTAACGATATGCGGAGGTTATGCCAATGACGTTTTGCAGGAATTATTCGTCTAATCTTTGTCCTGCGCGATGCGATAAGCTGTTTCACTCGCGCATCGGACCCTAGCTACGCCCTGCCCTGCGACGCCTCGTGCGCCACCCGATCCAATTCCTCCCGAAACCTCGGGTCGCTGATCCCCGCCATTCGCCGCATCCGCTCCTCCAATGGCTGTCCCCTGAGGTCGGCCACGCCAAATTCCGTCACGATTAGGTCCGCGTCGCTCCGTACCGTCGTCACCACCCCATCCTCGAGTCGAGGAACGATCCGGCTGACCGACCCGTCCCGCGCGGTCGCCGGCAGCGCGATTATGGACCGCCCTCCCGACGCGATCTGCACTCCGCGGACGAAGTCCCCCTGCCCTCCTACCCCTCCGACGTAAGCCCCGGCGGCAACCTCCGCATTGACCTGGCCCGTCAGGTCCACCTCGATCGCCGAGTTCAGCGCGACGATCCTGCCGAGCTGGCTCAGAACTTCCGCGCGATGCGTGTGCATATACGTGAACAGCCGAATCGTACGATTCTTGTGCGCGAATCGGTATAGCCGGTCGGTGCCCAGCAGCGTTCCGGTTGCCGTGATCCCCGTGTCGATCGGCTTGCGCGCATTCGTGATCACCCGCTGCTCAATCAAATCCGCGACCCGGTCGCTGATAAGCCCGGAATGAATCCCCAAATCGTGCCGGTCGCCGACGCTCGCGAGCACCGCGTCGGGGATCGCGCCTACCCCGATCTGGATCGTAGTGCCGTCCTCGATATAGCGGCCGACGTGGCGCGCGATCGCCTCCTCGACCGGGCCGATCGCCTGCCCGCGGACCTGCACCGGGTTTCGCGACGTGCGGACGATATAGTCGATCCGCGCAGGGTCGACCCGTCCCTCGCAATAGGTCCACGGCGCCTTGTCGTTGACCTCGGCGATTACGACTCGCGCGTGCGCCATCGCCGCCTGCTGAAAATCGTTGCCGATCGAAAAACTGTATTCGCCGTTTTCGTCCGGGGCGCTCAGATGCACGAACACCACGTCGGACCGGATTATGCCCTGCTGGAAATAACCGCACAGTTGCGAAAGATGCGTCGGGACGGCTCGCAGCAGTCCCGCGCTGGCGATCCCGCGCAAGTTTCCCATCGCGCCGATACTGCTGAGGGTGAGGACGTCGGCGTGCTCGGGTCTGAGCGTCCGTCGCGAGCGCACACCACCCAAAAACACGCTGGCGCGCCCGATCCGATGGCGCTGTTCGATCAGCTTCTCGACCAGCGTTGACGGTTCGCCCGCGCCCTGACCCCAGACGATATGCTCGGCGGGGCGGATTATCGCCGCGAGATCGAGGGCGTCCGCTTCGATTTCTCGCGGCATGGAATCATGGCTTGCTTTTTCTGACCGTGGATTCGGCCGCCGGAGATTTGCGCTTCCTTACCTCGCGGTCGATCGCGGCGTCGATCCCCACCACCGTGTAGCCCGATTGGTTGAGGAACTTGTAAAGCCGCAACACATACTCGCGGGGAGCGTTGGCCTCCCACGTCCGCATAGCGTCCTCCGTCTCGAGGAGGTTCGGCAGCCAGCTTTGACGCCTGTTCAGGACTTCGTTGAGCAGCCCTGCGATCTTTTCCGCGTTCTCACAATATCGGTTCGTTCTCGGATCGTAGGGCCCGCTCATCAAGCCTAGTTTGACGATGGCTTCCCATACGTCCCTGCCTGTTAGCGGCATAGTCGTGCTCCTTTTCCCGTACGCGCGGCTAATTCCCCCCTGGTTCCGCTGGCTTGGACCGGCCTGGACGGAGCGGCACCACCACTCCACGTCGCGGCTTCGGCACATGTTTTCCACCGGTCTGCGACCCGTGCGTTATCTGATGAAGCAGCCAGCGTTGCTCGGCCGAGCCGAATCGATTCGTTTTCGCTAAACAATCGTCGCACAGCGGACCATGGAACGGACTGGACGTTATGTGGCCCCGATGGTCCAGGCCGCGCAACCCTACCCGGATT
>JASHZA010000373.1 GCA_030042765.1 Candidatus Binataceae bacterium
CGCGTTTGTAACCAAACAGTTCGCTTTCGATCAGATCCCTCGGCAGCGCCGCACAATTGAGCGCTACGAATGGCGCTTTTGCGTCGGGACCGCTCTCGTGGAGAGCGCGGGCGACTAGTTCCTTCCCGCTGCCGGTTTCACCGATCACGAGCACAGTGCCTCGAGTTTGGGCCGCGGCCTCGATCCGTTCGTAGAGCTGGCGCATCGCGGCACTTGCGCCAACCATGCCGTGAAAATAGGTGCGTCTGTCGGCCGGAACCTTAAGCGCCTCCCGCTCGAGTTCCTGCAATTGAGTCATGGCGAGCGCCGAGAACGAACCGAAATAGCTCTGCGCCAGCGCGATAATCCGGATATGACTCAACTTGTCGAAAACTCGGTAAAGTCGCGCCTCGGACTGGGGCGGAAAGTTGCGAGTGGCCGCCTCCTCGAAGAGATGCATCGACACCACGAGTTCCGAGAAAGGGACTCGCCGCGCCGCCAATTCCTCACCAATCTTGCGGATATCGGTGACGAATCCTTGCATATCGTGCTTCAGGAGATCTTGCAGGGTCGCGTCGATTTCTCTGCCGAAGAGTTCGAGGAAATCGTGCTCGGACAACATCCGCGAGTCGCCGAAGTGGCAGACGTAAAGATCATGCCAATGCTCTAAAAGCTGCGCCCGCTTGGCCAGGATCGCTTCGAGTGCGGGACGCAATTCGTCCAGTTCCTCGTCCCAGACAAGATGAAAATATCGCGGGGCTAGGAATGAAGCGGGAATATGAGTCCGAATGTCGTCTGGAGCAGCACACATACACCCTAACTTATCACGAGCGTTAACCGAAAACTTCGGCGCGAGAGACCGGCCCCGCTGTGAACGGTACGGACTTTGCTGCTCTGTTGTCTGACCCTCTTCGGAGGGCGATCACCAACGGGAGAAAAGCTGTGCCTAAATGGGATGAAGAAACCGTTCGGACCGGCGGCGTCGATCTCGTGATGGTCAAGGGCGGCTCGGGCAAGCCCCTTGTGATCCTTCACGACGAACTCGGCTACACCGGTTGGATGACCTGGAATGAGCGACTGGCCGAAGAGCGCACCCTCCTGATCCCGCAGCAGCCGGGATTCGGCAAGACACCGCGCCTAGATTGGATCCAGGACTACCGCGATTTGGGCGCATTCTACGCCCGGATGCTTCGTGAGATGGGTTTAGAGGGAATTGATGCGATCGGCTTTTCAGCTGGCGGGTTTATCGCGGCCGAGATGGCCGCGGCGAATCCCAAAATCTTCAGCCGCATGGTTCTGGTCGCTCCAATGGGAATAAAGCCGGCCGCCGGCGAAATCCTCGACTTTTTCTCACTGACTATTCGAACCCACCTCAGAGCGACCGTCGCAGATCCGGTCACTACCGTCGAATTCGCGAAAATTTATGGCGGTGAGATGACGCCTGACCAATTCGAGGCGTTCGAGGATGCGCGCACCGAGACGGCGCGACTGGGATGGGATCCATTCATGCACAGTCCCAGCCTGCCGAATCGCCTCGAAGGAATCAGGATGCCGACCCTGCTGGTTTGGGGACAGCGCGACGGCGTGGTGCCGCGCGGCTGTGTCGAGGCCTACAAGGACGTGCTCCCCCAGGCGCAAATCGCCGAGATCGCCGCGGCGGGGCATCGACCTGAGATCGAAAATGCTGCGGAGTTCGCGCGTGTTGTCAAGAACTTCCTGAGCGCCTGACGGCGAGGAGGAAAGGATAGTGCAAATAGGATATTTCACCGAAAGACCGTACCGCTGGGTGCCCGAGGAAGAACTCTTCCGCAACCAGGCTTATTTCGCCGTATCGAATCGCTTCTTCGACCGGCAGAAGGGATCTGACGACTATAACTATTACCTGGATGAGAACTGCTACGCCGAGGAGCTCGGCTTCGACGCCGTCGCTCTCAACGAGCATCACGGTACTCCTTTCTGCATGGGCGGCGTGATGAATGTCGAGGCTGCCATCCTCGCTCGCATCACTTCCAAGGTGAGAATCGTGCTGGTCGGCAATCCGTTGCCTGTGATCAAGCATCCGCTGCGCATGGCCGAGGAGCTGGCCGAAATCGATTTGATATCGCGCGGGCGTTTGGTCGCGGGATGGGTTCGTGGAGCCGGGAGTGAGCAATTCTTCAACAACGCGAATCCCGCCTATAACCGCGAGATGTTCAACGAGGCTCACGACTTCATCATTCAAGCGTGGACCAGGCCGGGGCCATGGCGCTACGAGGGCAAGCATTTCAGGTATCGACACGTGAATCCGTGGGCCTTGCCCTACCAGAAACCGTATCCGCCGATGTGGATTCCCGGTGTGCTGAGCCTCGAGACGGTCAAGTGGTGCGCCGAGCATCGCTATCCGTACGTTGGACTCGGCACTGCGGTCGGTCCGACGTGCGACCTGTGGGACTTTTATGCCGACGAAGCCCAGAAGCTTGGTTATCAGGCGGGGCCGGAAAACTTCGGCTACCTGATCCCAACCTTCCTGGCCGAGACGGAAGAGCGAGCACAGGAACTGGGAAGAGGATTTGTGTACGGCGGCGGGCAAAATGCGTTCTCCCGGCCGGAACATACTCTGCCTCCGGGATACAACTCCAAGGAAGCGATCCGCAGGCTGGCCAAAGCTCCGGGTGGAAGCTGGCTCGGCGTGAGTGCGGATAAACTGCGCCAGGGCAAGGAAGGGCGCGGCGACGAGAACAATTACGACGAGGTCCGGCAGAAGCTGCTGGTCGCATATCAGAAGGCTCAGCAGGCGTATCAGCTGATCATCGGCTCGCCCCGCACGGTTCTCCCGAAGATCAAGACGCTGCTAGAGGTCCTGCGGCCCGGAATCTTTGTCACGTTCGCAGTACAAGGCCCGGTGAGCAACAAGGATCGGATGACCAGCATGCGGCTGTTCGCGCAGGAGGTGATGCCGGCGCTACGCGATTACGCGAAGGAGATAGGACTGAGGGATCCGATAGAGCGGACACCGGGCTCCGTCCCGATCGCGTCGGACGTCTCGCGAGTGCCAGTGGTCGAGCGCGGCCCGCTGGCCGCGCTCGGACTGCGATAAAGCGGCGAAGGCAATCGGCGCCGGGCGCTGCGCCGCGCGGATGCAGCGCCCGGCCGCAACAAGCGACAAAGAAAAGTACATGGACGGAGACCTGAAACCTCGCGATGGAAGGTTGTTTCCAAACGATACGCGCGATATCGGCGGTTCACGCCGACGGACTTTCCCCTTAAGGGCGATGGCACGTCTTTGGCGACTATCGTCAGTGCTGGTCTCAAAGGTAAGAGGAGGCGCTGTGTGAAGATCAATTGGTTTCATCTCATGCCCTATCGGTGGCTGCCGGACGACTTTCGGGAGCATTACCACAGCGTCTGGGTCGATATTCCAAGTAAGCTGTGGGACTCCGAAAAGGGGCACTACCTCTACAACGAATACCTCGACGAGCTCGAGTTCGCGGACAAGATGGGTTTCGACGGCATATGCGTCAATGAGCATCACGCCAATGCGTACGGTCTGATGCCATCGCCCAACATTATGGCCGCGTCTCTCGCACGACGAACTTCCCGCGCCAATCTGGTTGTGCTGGGCAATAGCCTGTCGCTGTATAATCCTCCGCTACGCGTTGCTGAAGAGTTCGGGATGCTCGATTGCATCTCCGGTGGCCGCCTTGTGGCGGGTTTCCCGGTGGGTTCCTCGATGGACACCAACTTCGCCTACGGCGCAGTTCCAGCAACGCTCCGCGAGCGATACCGCGAGGCCCACGACTT
Organism: Candidatus Binataceae bacterium; assembly: GCA_030042765.1. Lineage (GTDB taxonomy): Bacteria > Desulfobacterota > Binatia > Binatales > Binataceae > JASHZA01. Next base: position 3,760 of record JASHZA010000373.1, read on the forward strand.
GATTATCAAGGCATGGACCACTCCCGAGCCGTTCGCGTTCAACGGCCGTTACACGAAAATTCGCTACGTTAATTCATGGCCTCGCCCTGTCCAAAAACCTCATCCGCCGATCTGGGTCCCGGGTGGCGGATCAATCGAGACTTGGGACTGGGTGCTCGAGCGTGACTACCAGTATTGCTACCTGTCCTATTTCGGCTACCAGCACGGCAAGAGAGTTATGGACGGATTCTGGGAGAACGTGGCAAAAAAGGGCGCCGAGCCGAATCCATATCGGGCGGGCTTCCTGCAGTTGATTGCGGTGTCCGAGAGTGATGCGCAGGCCGAAAAGGACTACGCTCGGCATCTCGATTATTTCTTTAACCGTTGTCTGCACGTCTACTCGGGATTCGCGGATGCGCCGGGTTATCGAACCGAGGCCACAATCCGCGCGGGTCTGCAGGCGCAAGTGGGCGAAGCCGCGGACGCCTTCCGTGTTGGCCTTACATGGAAAGAACTGGTCGACCGTGGATACGTAATCACGGGCTCGCCGGCCACCGTTCGCGACCGGCTGACCGAGGTCATAAAGGGTCTGCGGATCGGGCAGCTCATGGTGTTGCAGATGATCGGAAGCATGCCGAAGGAACTGGTGCTCAAGAACACCGAATTGTTCGCCAAAGAGGTGTTGCCAGCGGTGAAGAAAATCTGGGCGAGCGAGTGGAAGGATCGCTGGAGTCCGAGGCCCCTCTCCGAGCGTGCCGTTCCAGGCGCCGCGGTGGCGAAATGAGCGGAGGCGCAATCACGATGAACGGACTTCAGACACTCAATCTTCGTAACGGTCGTTTCAACGTTAAGTATTATCGTGAGGGCTCCGGGGCGCCGTTGGTCTTTCTTCACGGCGCTGGGGGGTTGCCCGCCTTTACCCCTGATCTTGAGGCGCTGGCGAAGCACTTCGCTGTAACCGCTCCACTGCATCCGGGGTTCGGGACCAGCGGCGAAGAGAATCTACATGAGGATGTGCTCGCGTTGACGCTCTACGCCTGGGATCTTCTCGATGCACTCGGTATTGAGCAGCCGATCTTGGTTGGTCATAGCTTTGGCGGGATGCTAGCTGCTGAGATGGCGGCGCTCGATCCACGCCGAGTCAAAAAGTTGATCCTGGTGGCGCCCGCCGGGCTCTATCTCGAGGGCTGCCCTACTGCGGATTTCTTCGCAATGATGCCCGACCAGTTGGTGCGTGCCGCATTCTTCGACCCAGGATCGCAGCTCGCGCGTGCCTTCGTCGAGCTCCCAGAGGACAAGCGCATGGCCGAGGAGGTGATGATTCAGCGGGTGCGGGGTCTTGGCGCGGCTGGCAGATTTTTGTGGCCGCTCGGCGACCGTGGGCTGAACGAGCGGCTCTACCGCGTAAAGGCTCCCACTTTGTTGCTGTGGGGCGAGGGTGACCGCATCATCCCGGCGGCTTATGCGGAGAAATTTCGCGAATTGCTGGAGAACAGCGCCGAGGTCAAGATCGAAACTATACCACAGGCGGGCCATTTGGTTCTGATGGAGCAGATGGAAGCAGCGACTCACGCAATCGTGCAGTTCTGTGCTCGCTGAAACGTATCTTTAAGTTCCTGCGGCCGCGAAGTAACTTGCCTAACGGCGCCGCCACGGGTCCACTTAAAGCTACACAGGTTGCCTTGCACGAGTCGGATTCGGGGAAAGGTACTCGCTGCGGCTCGCTGAGCCATCGCTTTCGGTGCTGAGACAAAAACGCGGCGCAGGTGTCCACGTTTCTCCGGCACTGTCACCTGAGCCATGCAATTGGACACCCGCGCTGCGCATCGATCCAAGGTAGATCGTGCCTGAGGTCAACTTATCGTGAGCGAACTAAGCCGCGACCTGCGCAATAGTGCCCCTTGGGGCCAGCCGTCTTGTCCGCTGACTTATTGAATGAGCCTAGCTCTTTCAATTGAGCGGAATGTGGTAAAGGGTGGCCGCGTTCCCACCCACGATCTTTTGTGCTTCTTGCTGTAGGATTCGCTTGAAAGCCTCGCCCTCGATGTATTCGCGCGAGTGCGGCCAGGGCGAATCGGTGTGCGGGTAATCGGACGACCACATCATCCTCTCAGCACTGTATGCATCGACGAGATCGCGGCCCACGCTCTCGAATTGAAAGGTGGCGTAAATCTGCCGTTTGACGTACTCACTGGGCTTGAGCGCCAGATCCACTCCCTGGAAGTGCCGAAAGCGGTCATAGGCGTGGTCCAGCCGATACATGAAGTGCGGGAACCAGGATACGTCGTTTTCTGCAGAAACCAGCTTGAGTTGCGGAAACGAGTCGAGGACTCCGCCGAAGATCATCACACCAAGGGTGTTTTGGATACCATGCGGAACGGCCAGATAGTTAGTGAGAAAATTACGTCTGCCAATGCCGCCGCCGCGCCGTTCAGTCAGGATATGAAGCGAGATCGGCATCCCCAACTTCTCAGCTGCTTCCCAAAACGGCTTGTAGTCCGGATGAACATAGGGACGCTCGTCGGGCGGAGCGGCCCAGATCATCGCACCGCGCAAGCCCCTTTGAGCGCAGCGTTCGAGCTCTCTCACACCATCCTGAATGTTCTCCAATGAGATCAGCCCGAGTCCGACCAAGCGTTCAGGATTGTACTGGCAATATTCAGCCACGAAGTCGTTGTATGTGCGGAAACACGCCGCCCTCAGCTCTGCGTCCTCGAGGCCGTAG
>JASHZA010000374.1 GCA_030042765.1 Candidatus Binataceae bacterium
GCCCAACGTCGCGCCCATAATCGTCGTGATGGCGGTGCTGGGAACCTCGGGCATTCTCCTGCTCGACGCCGGCCTCAGCTTCCTCGGGCTCGGCGTACCGCCGCCGATTCCAAGCTGGGGCCGGATGATCGAGGAAGCCACGATGTATATCCGCACGGCGCCTTGGCTGGCCGCCTTCCCGGGTCTCGCCATCCTCTACGCGGTCCTGGGTTTCAACCTGCTAGGCTACGGCTATCTGCGCCGCCGCTCCCGCAGAGCTGTTTTGACCGCGCCATGACACGACTATTTTTCGCGATCCTCGCCGCGGCCCTGATTCTCGCCGGATGCCGCACCGGCGCTCCTCCGCTCGATTTCCCGCCCGGCGCGCAGGTGCTCCATCTCGCCGAGCGAGACGACGTTCCCACCCTCGACCCCGCGATCGGTTACGACACCTCCTCGTGGACCTTCGAGCAGATGATCTTCGATACGCTCGTCCGCTACAGCGATACCGGCGTCGACCTCGTTCCCGACGCCGCCGTCTCATGGGAAGCCTCGCCAGACGCGCGCACCTTCACCTTCCATCTGCGGCGCGACGTGCGCTTCAGCACCGGCCGCACCGTCACCGCCGCCGACTTCAAGTACGCGATCGAACGCGTGATCAGGCCGGCGACCAACTCCAAAGGAATGGAGTACTTCCGCGCGCTCGCCGGCGCCCAGGATTTCGCTGCCGGCCGCGCTCAGAACGTCGCCGGTATCGAAACGCCCGACCCGTACACGATCATTTTCCGCCTGGTTGGCCCCGACCCGATCTTCGTCCACAAGCTGGCGATGCCGTTTGCGGCGGCGATCCCCTCCGAAGCCGTCAGCCGATGGGGCGACGACTTCTTCAAACACGTCGTCGGCAGCGGCCCCTTCATGCTGCGCGAATGGATCGGCGGCCAGCGCCTCGTGCTGGTTCGAAATCCGTACTACTTCATCAAGGGCCTGCCACGTCTCGACGCCATCGTCGATCAGATCGGCGTCGACGACGAACTCGAATGGCTCAAGTTCGAAGCCGGTGATATCGACGTATCCGCCATCCCGCCGGCCGAATTCGTCTACGTGATGAAGACGCCGCGGCTGCGGGCCCTGACCCTTCGCATCGTCACCCTCGCCACCGACTATCTCGGGATGAACTGCCTGATGCGCCCGTTCACCGACGTCCGCGTCCGCCGGGCCTTCAACTACGCGATCGACAAGCGCAAGCTGATCGCGGTGCTCAACGGCCGCGGCCTCGTCGCCCACGGTGTTCTGCCGCCCGGCCTCCCCGGCTACGATCCCGCGATCGAGGGCTATTCGTACGATCCGGCGAAGGCGCGCAGGCTGCTCGAAGAGGCGGGTGTGCGCGGCAATTTCGCGCCCCAGCTTTGGATTCGCGCCGACCAGACCGAGATGATCCTCGCGCAATCGGTCCAGCAGGACCTCGCTATCGTCGGCGTCCATGCCGTGATCAAGCCCGTCGCATGGCCGCCCCTGCTCGACGCCGTGCGCCAGCCCAATACCGCGGAGCTTTTCCTCTTCGGATGGGAGGCCGACTTCCCCGACCCCGCCAATTTCCTCGACGTGCTCTTCTCACGCCCGCAATGGGGCGCCAACAACGACACCTTCTATTACGACCCGCGCGTCGACGCCTTGCTGGCCGCGGCCGCGCCGCTGAGCGACCCCGCAAAGCGTTACGCCCTTTATCGACAGGCCGAGCAAATCATCGTCCGCGACGCACCCTGGGTCTTTCTGTACAATCCTGTCACCTGTGTGATTCGCCAACCCTGGGTGCACGACTACGTGCTCAATCCGATGCGCCCGGCGCGGCTCGAAAAGGTGTGGCTCTCGCCCCATCGCGACAAGGAGTAATATTTTGCCTCTACCCGGCAACGGCCGTCCGCACTACGCACGCGACGCCGAAATCCATCTCAAACGCGCCGATCCCATCCTCGCCCGCATCATCGGCGAGGTCGGCCCCCTGCGGATGACGCGCCGGCCGGAACGTTTTCGGGCGCTCGCCCGCGCGATCATCTTCCAGCAACTGGCAGGCGCCGCCGCCACCGCCATCTACAATCGATTCGTCAAGCAGATCGGCGGCGGCCGCTTTCCCACGCCCGCGCAGGTTCTCGCCGCGAGCGACGACGCGATGCGCGCCGCCGGCATCTCGCGCGGCAAGGCCCTCTATCTCCGCGACCTCGCCGCCCACGTCCGCGACGGCACGCTCAACTTCCATCGCTTCGCCCGCATGGACGACGAGGAGATCATCGTCGATCTGACGCGCGTCAAGGGAATCGGCCGCTGGACCGCCGAGATGTTCCTGATGTTCAACTTGCAGCGGCCCGACGTGATGCCCGGGGGAGACCTCGGCCTGCGCAACGCACTCGCCAAAGCCTACGCGATGGAGAAACCGCCCAAGCCGAAGGAACTCGTCGAGTTCGCCGAGCGCTGGCGTCCCTATCGCACCGCCGCCGCCTGGTACCTCTGGCAGAGCCTCCGCGTGATCACGCCCGACACCCCGCCGGCTCCGGCTGCTCGCCCGCGCCAACGAACCGCCCGCGCCACCAAATCCGCTCCCCGCCGCAAACGCAAGAGCATTCGCCGCAAATAGGGATTAGGTGGAACTTGCCTGAACGTCTTCATACCGCCAAGTCATTCCTTGTCGGCAATGCCGAGGCATCGGCTATCGCAAAAACCTGTATTTGAAGGAACCAGTAAACGAGAGTTTCACTCTGTGTGCCAAAGTCATCCATCAGGTGATAAGAGGTGTAATCATAAGACTCTAAGCTCCAGGTAAAATAAGCCGCCCAGTTTCGCGATTGAACTCCGAGGGCGATTGTCCCTTGCCGTAGAAGGCTCGCAGCCGAATCGGTAACGATAAATTGATCTCTACCCTTATCCACCACTTGCTTAAGCCATGTATCCCACTCCGTCGCCTTCGAAATCTCGTCTAGAAGAAAGATGCGCGGCCGTTCGGATGACAAGCCCGCCGGCGTAACAGCAACAATTTCGCGTGCGGAGATCTCTTCGATTAGACGGTCATCCGAAAAGTCGAAGTGACTGAGGTTTGCTGAAGGCCAGCCACGCGCCAGGAGCTCGTCGGCGAGTTGACGCAACAGGACGGTCTTTCCCACTTGGCGAGGTCCTACAATCAGCAGGGCTCGCCCTCCGCCCCGCAGGCTCCGCGTGGCCTGCGAGTTCATGGAATTGTAGAAACGGCACTTTCGCACGCAAATAATTCGAGCCGTATCTGGTCCCCTTTTGGTACCGCGCCTCGAGGAGTGGCTCTAAATGGGCCATACGCAAAGCGTGGTGCCGCCTTCGGTTACACTATTGATCGTTGAAGCGCAGAGAATAAGCTCTGCGCCATGGCACATCACGTGCTCATCAGCGCGACGGCTAAACAGGCGAGTTCTATTTCCTGGTGAAAGATCGTCCAAAAATTTTCAACGGCCATCTCCGGTCAGAAAGAAGGGAAAACTCCATGAAGCTTGCTGCCCAACTCTCGGCATCCGCGATTTCGGTCGCCGCCGCACTATTGCTCATGCTCCAGGCGTGTTCGACGACCGTCGAAGCCCCGCCCCAAGCCGCCAAAGCGATCGAAGCGGGCGGACCGCCGCCCGAGGCCGTCGCCGGTTTTCTCGGACCCGACGCCTCGAAGCTTCAGCCCGGTCCCGAAGGTGGGGCGGCGCTTGCTTGGATCAATCCCAACGCCCAGTGGAATAACTACAACAAGATCCTCCTCGAACCTGTCGAGTTCTGGGCCGCCCAGGACTCCAAGGTCTCGCCCGACGACCAGAAGACACTCACGGCTTATTTCTACAACGCGCTCCAGACCAACCTCCAAAAGTCTTACACTCTTGTCGATCAGCCGGGACCGGGTGTCATCAAGCTTCGGGTGGCGCTGATGGACGCGACCACGGCAACACCAGGACTTCGCAGCATTTCGGTGATCGTTCCGCAGGCTCGCATTCTCAACGCCGCGCAGTCTCTCGCGACCGACAGTTACGCCTTCGTCGGGTCCGCCGAAGCCGAAATGAAAGCCACTGACTCTGTCAGCGGCGAGCTATTGGCGGAAGCAGTCGATAAGCGCGCCGGCGGGATGGGCATCAAGGGTGCCGCATCCTTCCAGTGGGGCGACGCTCAAAACGCCATGGACTACTGGGCGCAGCGCATTCCGCAACGTCTCCAGGAACTGAAAGCACAAAGCGCTTCGAATCAGTAATCCGGGGCGCGTCCAACCCGGCCGTGAACATCGCGCGATAGCTGAAGAGATGGTGGGACTCGCCATTTCTTTGGTTGTCGCTCGGTGCAGGACTGGCCCAACCTCTGCCAGGCCCTCGCGGTCCGCAAACCGGCCAAACGCGGCAACCCTGGCGCCCGCCGCAAATGAGCGCCGCGCAACTATATCGCGAACGATCGTCGCCGAAGGTCTACATTCTGTTTTTGCCTGGCGCGCTATGGGTCCGTGCCAAAGCCCCCGCCGCCGTTTCGCCCGCCGATGCGCCTCGCCGTTACCAATCCCGTTCCGCGGAACCACGGACCCTGCATCCATTTGCCCGGACCGCAGTGCGCCAGCTCATGCTCGTCGCATATCAGCCTGTCGTCTCTCGTGATCCGGCAGGTCCAGTCGCCGACGTCCACCACGTGCAGGAACATCATCGTCGTGTAGCTTATTTTTTCCCGCAGCTCGATTGTCTGCCCCTTCGCTCCCATCACGTCCCAGCGTTGTGAAACTCGCCCCGGATACTGCCCTTTGGCCATCGTCAACGTTAGCGGCCGGTCGCCCACTCGCCGAAAACACCATCGAAGCCTGATCGGAGTCGAGCCTCCCGAAAACAGGTTCGGACATCCGCCGAGATATTCGAGACTCCCGCCTCCGCTGCCGGCCCAGCATCCCTCGATCGCGCGCGGCACCCATATCGTCTGTCCCTCGCTGCCGATAACGGGCAGCCGGTCAGCCGAATTCCCCTGCTGCAACCGGGGCAGCACCAGCTCGCTCGACGGCGTTGGCGTTGCCGCCGATTGGGCGCGCTTCAGCACAACCACGTTGTTGTTCTGCGATTGAGCGGGTGTTGAGGGAGACGCCGCCGGCTGATTCGAGGCAATTGCGGGTGTTGCCACCGGCGACGCCAGGAGGACGTTGCCCGGAGGCAGGAGGGGTTGCGCAGACACGTTTTGGGGCGGCGCCTCGATTTCCGACGGAGCCGCATTGCCTCCTGCGGTGACGAAAAGCTGGTCCGGCACAATCGAGCCGTTCCACCATCGAATCCCCAGGCCGAGCCCGATTCCAACCGCAAACAGCGCCCCCAGTATCCCGGCGAGCCTGCCCCAGTATGAGTTACGTCTCATCACCGCCCTCATAAACTCGTAGCGCAGCACATCGATCGGATCGAGTGCCGCGCCGCAATCCGCTGTTGATCGGGATGCGTCTCGGGGGCACCCTGAAAGAACTCGTGATTCTGATCAGAGACTATGAGCGAGGCGATTGTTCGGCCATCACGGTCCTCTTCTATGAGACGGTCCACTCGGTAAATTCGAAGGACTACTCCGGGGAACAGATCCGTGCGTGGGCGACCGAGGTTCCGGACGCCGGAGCCTGGCACTCACGCATGGTCCGGCGATGCACTCTGGTAGCCGAGGAGGACGGCCATGTCATTGCCTTTGCCGAACTCGAACGCGACGGCCACCTTGATATGCTTTATTGCCGCAAGGACGCAATCGGACGCGGCGTCGGTTGGCATCTTTATCAGGCGGTTGAGAAGAGGGCGACGGTCCTGGGTCTCAAACGCATCTTTGCGGAAGCGAGCATCACCGCGCGGCCCTTCTTCGAGCGCCAGGGGTTCATCCTCCGCCGGCAACGCACAGTTACTCGAGGAGGTGTCGAGATGACGAATTTCGCAATGGAGAAGCAAATCACATAAGCGAGTCGCTCCCATTTTCAACCAGCGTTCCAC
>JASHZA010000375.1 GCA_030042765.1 Candidatus Binataceae bacterium
AGGGTCAAAATTCCGATACCGAGCTTTTTGATCGAGCATCCGAAGGGGCTGGCGATCTTCGACACCGGACTCCATCGCGAGCTACAGACGAATCCGGGGCGGCTGGGGGCGCTCGCCAAAACCTTCGAGATTCATTTCCGCCCCGGCGAGGAGTTGGGCGCGCGTTTGCGCGCTCATGGGGTCGATCCCGGCCGCATCGACTACATGATCAATTCGCATCTGCACTTCGACCACGTCGGTGGGAACGCGGACGTGCCCAACGCGAAGCTGGTCGTGCAGCGGCGCGAATGGGAGGCGGCGGCGGACCCCGAGCAGGTGCGGCGCAATGGCTACAATCGGGCGGATTTCGACCTCGGCCACCAGCTCCAATTGATCGACGGCGAGCATGATTTGTTCGGCGACGGCCGCGTGGTTTGCATACCGACTTACGGCCACACTGCGGGACATCAGTCGCTGCGGGTGCGACTGGACAGCGGCGAATACGTTTTCACCGCCGATTCATGCTACATGCGCAAGGTGTTCGAACAGATGATCCTGCCGCCGTTCGCCCACGATTACGACGCGATGCGCGCTGTGATCGAGCGCTTCCGCGCGATGGAGCGCGCCGGCACGCGTCTCGTCTTCGGGCATGATCCCGCGCAATGGCACGCGGACGGAACGGCTGCGGTCGCGCTATAAGAAAATGTTCGAGCGGCTGAGTTACAGATTGTTTTTATAATCCTGCGCGACAAACTCGTCGATCTGGGTCGCCGTCTCGTTGCTGGCGCCGACCTTCTCGGCCAGGTATTTGCCCCAAGAAATACGCATCCGCTCGTTCCAGGTTTCGGGCTTCCACAGTTGCGATCGAATGAAGGCCTTCGCGCAATGAAAGAAGCATTCGCGTATCTTCACTCGGATCGCGAGCTGCGCCGGCAGTCCGCGGGCGGATAGCCGTTCGAGCAGGGCAGGGTCGGCGCTCAGTTCCGCGGTGCCGTTTACTCGCAAAGTCTCATCGGTTCCCGGCATCACGAAGATCAGCGCGACGTGGGGATTCGCCAGGATATTTTGGAGGGTGAAGACGAGCTTGTTGCCGCGGCGATCCGGAATCACCAGCGTATTGTCGTCTTCGATCAAGACGAATTCGGGACCATCGCCCTTGGGCGAAACGTCCTGATTGCCCTCGGCGTCCGCCGTTCCGATCACGAGAAAGGGCGAGCGCCGGATGAAATCGGCCGCCATCTCGTCGAGCCCGCGGAGGAGCTTTTTCGCAACCAGCGGGCTTGGTTCACCGAAAATCGCCCGCAACTGGGCGAGGCTGGTAATCCGATAGTCACTCGAGTCTTCCATCGGTCCGTTCCTCCCTTGGTGCGCTCGATTCTGCCTTCCTCAAGATTTTCTTTATCACGCGCCGCCGCCAGCGGACAGCGGCACGCGCCGCCACCGATCTAGCTGACTATCAGCTGGGTTTCGGCGAAGTCCTTGCGCCCCGCGTCCCACACGAACGCCACGGCGCGCGCGAATTTCCCGTCCCGAACCGACATCACGATGTACGCAATATCGGGATAGTCCGGCTCGGACGGATCGAACGAGCACGCCTGCGCGCGGTCGGTCGCCGAGAAATAGGCGTCGTGGTCGGGATGGGAATGGTAGATGATCTTGACCGCAAGCTTGCGCCGATCGACCTCGTTGAGCACCGCCAGCAGCCCCTTCGGGTCCATCAGGAACGCGGTGCGGGCGTCGCGGGAAAAGCGCGCAGGGTCCTCACTGTGTCGGTCGTTCTGTGTGTTCCTGATCGGCCGGACCTCCTCAACGACGTCGTCCCCGATTACGAAGCCACAACACTCAAATGGGAATTCGCGCTCGGCCTGCCCCATCATCTGATCCAGCGTTCCGCGCGCAATCGTGACGGTCTTCATACGCGAGCCATCCTCGGCTCAATCTCTCGCAAACGTGCGCGGTCGATGCAATGCGCGGCCTTGCGCTTGCTAGAGGTGGTCCCGCCGCAGTAGGAAATAATCCATGGAACGCACATCGATTCGGCTTGGCGGGGTCGAACTCAACTCGACCGTGATGAACGCCTCGGGGCCTCATTCGGCCGAGAAGGGCGAGATCTACGAACTGACCGCGCGGCACAAAGGCGCAGTGGTATTCAAGTCCTGCAATATCGCGGGCCTCGAGGCGCCAGACAATTTGAAGAATCGCGGCGTCGAGCATTTCGCGGCGATCGCGCGCGATCTCACGCCTCGCGGTAAGCCGATCATCGCCAGCGTCGTTGGTAACACCGACGATGAGATCGTCAAGGTCGCGACCACGCTCGATCGCGCCGGCGTCAAAATCCTCGAACTCAACCTCGCCGACGACTATGTGCAAAGCTCGGTCGCTCCGTTCGCCTCGATTGGCCGCCTCAAGGAGCTTGTGGGGCGAGTGCGCGGCGAGGTGGGCGCCGTCATCGCGGTAAAAGTGCCGCCGAAGCTCGCGCTCGAACCACGCGCGGTGACCGATCTGTTCAAGTCGATTCGTGTGGCGATCGCGGTATGTGCCAACGATCTGCCCAAGGACCTCCAGGTCGATCTGGCAAGTGGAACCGCGACAGGCGCTCCGCGTACGCTCTCGCAAGTTTACGGCTTCTACCAGGCGGGCGAGGGCTTGATCGACGTGGTCGCGGTTGGCGGGATCAATGGCGGTCGCGACGCGTATATCGCTCACTTGACGGGGGCCAAGGCGGTGCAGGTCGGCTCGGCCCTGATAAAAGAAGGAGCTGGCGCACTCGGTCGAATCGACCGCGAGCTCGAGGGGTTGCTGGCCGAAAACCGCAAGACTTCGGTCAATCAGATCATCGGGCAGATCCGTTTCGGCGGCTGAAGCGAACGGTTGAACCGAATTCGAGCGCTCCATACCTTCGCTGTGCGCTCGATTCCGAAGTGTACTTGCCCGGCTTCTTGCGCGTCTGATACTGTCAGACGTTGACTTCGCTCTCTGTCCCGCCTCGGCGCAACGCTACGTCCCCGTCGTCTAGCTCGGCCTAGGACACCGGCCTTTCACGTCGGTAACACGGGTTCAAATCCCGTCGGGGACGCCACCCTACCCAAGGCAAATCGCGGGTTCTCTCTCAGAAGGGTTCCTCGGTGTTCAAAGCGGTGTTCAAACTGTACCGAATCGGGGTCATTTTGACCCCCATAACTCTCGATTTTGGAGAGTTCAAAGGCATCGGTCCGCTAGGTGTGCACGAACCGGCCGTAGTGCTTCAGGATGGTCGCGACGGCCACACCAGTCTGTTCTGACAGCCACGTGACGCTCACGCCATTGGTCAGCGCTAGCGAAATGTAAATGTCCTTCGCCGAATAGAGGTCTCGGAGAGGCGTGATCGGCAAGGCAAGTTGAGCATCACGGAAAAGGTCGTAAAAGTTCGCCGCCTCGACCGGTTCG
>JASHZA010000376.1 GCA_030042765.1 Candidatus Binataceae bacterium
TTCGGCTTGCTCGAGAAGAGCGGCGTCAAGACCCATTTCGTGCGTCGCCTGAACGACCGCGAGATGCTCTGCAAGCGGCTTCAGATCGTTCCGGTCGAAACCGTCGTGCGCAATATCGTGGCCGGCTCGATGGCCAAGCGCCTGGGCCTCGAGGAGGGGGCGGACCTGAAGTTTCCGCTGGTCGAGTACTATTACAAGAGCGACCCGCTGGACGATCCGCTGATCTATCCCGAGCATGCGGTGCTGTTCGGTTGGGCCACGGAAGGCGAACTCCAGACCATCCGGACCTTGGCGCTCAAGATCAACGATATCTTGCGGCGCTTCCTGAACGAGCGCGGCATAATCCTGGTGGATTTCAAGCTCGAATTCGGACGGCATAAGGGTGAAATCCTTCTCGGCGACGAAATCTGTCCGGACACCTGCCGCTTTTGGGACAAGGCGACGCGCATGAAACTCGACAAGGATCGGTTCAGGCGCGATCTGGGCGGGGTCGAGGAGGCGTATCACGAGATGTTGCGCCGCGTGGAGAACTAGCTTCAATCCCGAGGGTCCATTTTCGGGGCGCCATTGCTAATCAAGGTTTTCGTAACACCGCGCAAGGGCATTCTCGATCCACAGGGCCGAGCGACCGAGGGGGCGCTTAAGAGCCTCGGTTTTGGCGGCGTGAATTCGGTCCGGATCGGACGCTATATCGTGCTCGATATCGACGCGCCCACCAGGGCCGCCGCCGAGGAAGCGGCGAAGAAGATGTGCGAGGAGTTGCTGGCGAATCCGCTGATCGAGGACTACCGCTTCGAGGTCGAGGGTGCATGAAATGGGGCGTCGTAAGTTTTCCCGGCTCGCTCGACGACGGTGACGCTCTGTACGCCCTCCGCGATGTCCTGGGCCAGGATGCGACCCGGCTGTGGCACAAGGACGAGCGGCTGATGGGTGCTCAGTGCGTGGTATTGCCGGGAGGCTTCAGCTACGGCGATTACCTGCGCTGCGGTGCGATCGCTCGTTTCTCGCCGATAATGAAGAGTATCGCGAGTTTCGCGGCCGATGGGGGGCTGGTGATCGGAACGTGCAACGGCTTCCAGATTCTGTGCGAAGCGCATCTGCTGCCGGGCGTGCTGGTCCGCAATCGTTCGCTTTCTTTCATCTGCGACCGCGTCACGGTGCGAGTCGAGAACGCGCGCACGCCATTTACCTGTGCGGTGCGAGCGGGCGATCTCCTGCGGCTTCCGATCAAGCATGGCGAGGGCTGCTACGTCGCGCCGGAGGACGAAATCCGCCAGATGGAGGAGCGCGGCCAGGTCCTGCTGCGCTACGTCGACGCGGCTGGTGCCGAGACCGACGAGGCAAATCCGAACGGCTCGATGCACGGGATAGCGGGAATCGCGAATGAACGCTTCAACGTCTTCGGCCTGATGCCCCATCCCGAGCATGCGGTCGAGAAAAGGCTGGCCGGCGGGGACGACGGCCGCAAGCTGTTTCGTTCGGTGATCGAGAGCGTCAAATGAATCCAGTTTCGCTACCGGGTGAGCCAGCCGTTGACCTGGCGCAGGCGCGTGCGCACGGCCTCACGGAGGGCGAGTACGGAGCGATCGAGCGCTGCCTTAGACGGACGCCGACCTTCACGGAGCTGGGAGTATTTTCGGTGATGTGGTCGGAGCACTGCTCGTACAAGTCTTCGCGCCGGCATCTCAGGATGTTGCCGATGCGCGGGCCTCGGGTGGTCGGCGGTCCGGGCGAGAACGCGGGCGCGATCGACGTCGGCGACGGTTGGGTCGCGGTCTTCAAAATCGAAAGCCACAACCATCCGTCGTTCGTCGAGCCCTACCAGGGGGCGGCGACCGGCGTCGGCGGTATCCTGCGCGATATTTTCACGATGGGTGCGCGGCCGATCGCGAGCATGAACTCGCTCAAGTTCGGATCGTTTGACCATCCGCGCACGCGATACCTGCTGAACGGCGTCGTTGGCGGGATTGGCGGCTATGGCAATTGCGTCGGAGTGCCGACCGTCGCCGGCGAGGTGATGTTCGACCCCGCCTATAATGCCAACATCCTCGTCAACGCTTTCTGCCTGGGACTTGCGCGCCGGGAAGACTTGCAAAGCGCACGCGCGCGCGGCGCCGGTAACCCCGTACTCTACGTAGGTTCGGCGACCGGCCGGGACGGGATTCACGGTGCGAGCCTGCTGGCCTCGGCGGAGTTCGATGCCGAAAGCGCGTCCAAGCGGCCGACGGTGCAGGTCGGGGACCCGTTCACGGAAAAGCTTTTAATCGAAGCGTGTCTCGAGGCGATGAAGACCGGGGCGATCGTCGCGATCCAGGACTTGGGAGCGGCGGGGCTCACCTCATCGTCAAGCGAGATGGCGGGGCGCGGCGGGCTCGGAATCGAGCTTGATCTTGACCACGTTCCGTTGCGCGAGCCCGGTCTTACGCCCTACGAAATTCTATTGTCGGAGTCGCAGGAACGGATGCTGCTGGTTGCAGAGCGCGGCCGCGAGGGGGAACTCGCCGCGGTCTTCGAGAAATGGGATCTGCATGCGGTCACGGTGGGCCGCATAACCGACGACGGACGCTGGCGCGCGTTTTACCGCGGACGGGTCGTTGCCGATATCCCGATCGCGTCGT
>JASHZA010000377.1 GCA_030042765.1 Candidatus Binataceae bacterium
GACTGGACCGAGGACGAGGTGTGGGACTATATCCGCGCCAACGACGTTCCATACAACCAGCTTTACGACAAGGGTTACAAATCGATTGGATGTGCGCCATGCACACGCCCGGTCGCCGACGGCGCGGACCCTCGCTCGGGACGCTGGTGGTGGGAAACCGGCGCACCCAAGGAATGCGGGATGCATTGCGCGATCGAGACTGGCGGCTTCGAGCATGAGCTGGCAGCGCTGCTTGGCGACAATGGCAATGGTTCGGCGCACAACGGCAACGGCTGATGGAGAAGATCGCCGACAGCGAATCGATTAAGCTCGAGCGGTTGCATCGCGATATCCTCGCGCCGCAGATAGAGGCATTTCTGCGCGCCGCATCGGATGCGGCGGGTCGAGCGCCCTACTTAATGCTGGCCGAAGCGATCGAGAAACTCGAAGTGCCAGCGGAACTGGCCGCGCGCCTGGGTGCCATATCGGAAGTCCTGCTGACCAGCGGACGTGTGCGCAACAGCTATGGGCCTGGCGCCGAAATCGCGCTGTGGTCCCTGTTCCAGAGGACCCCGCGCGGCCGCGAAATTTCTTCGTCCATTGCGGCGATGAACGCGGCGCTGAAGCGAATCGAGGGCCAGCCGCTCGAACAGCTGAACGCCGCCGCACGCGGACCGGGCGCCTACGCGCTCACGCTAAAGACCGCGGAGTGCCAAGTCGTCCTGCGTTTCGAACCGGGCGGCGTGCGGCTCGAGAGCGTCGATCTCGGCGCATGCTGAAGCGGTCCACAAGCGGCTGCGGTATACTTGAAACCGCGCGGCCGGTCTCCTCGAAATTTCGTGGCGGGAGAATCGGGCAGTTCAAATCCACAGAATAATTCCGTCGGCGGGCTCGCCGGTCGCGCGCCGGATCGCGCGGAGGTAGAGTCCGAGCTGGACACGGTACTCGTCGGAGCGGCCGGCAATTTCAAGGTCGGTCTTGAAATCGACGACGGTCCATCGACGCGCGGCTCCCGCGCCATTCGCAAAGGCAAGATCGGCGACGCCTTCGACCAGCGTCCCGTCGTCGAGCGCGAGAGCTAGTGCAGATTCGCGCCGGATTTCCGAAGCACGGCCCGCGCGCCGCATCAAAGGCGACGCTAACGCGGAGAGAGTGGCTTCGACCGCCGCATCCATCTCGTCCTGCAGCGCACCGAGTATTCTTGAAAAGAACTCCGCGGCGGCGGTGACTTCTTCACGCTGCGCGTCAAGTGCAACGCGCGCCAGCGTGGCATGGACCAGCGTGCCAAAGCGCGTGCCGTGCGGGCGCCCGGGCGTGCGCGCGACTTGATCGATGCGGATCTCCGCCGCCTCAGCAAGCTTGGGCAGTGGCTTCGCGGAAGCCAGTTCGGTGGCCGTCGCGACAATGAGAGCCGGGCGGGCGCCCGCTGCCAAAATTGCGTTGCGCGCGTTGTTCCACCCCTCGTATTCCCGCCGGCCGAGCTCCGAACGTGTTTTCTCCTTGTCGGCTTCAAGCAATTTCGACTGCCTGAGGCCCATCGTTTCGCGCGCATCCAGCTGGAGCGCGACAGGATCCCACCACACCACGCGATGGTCTCCGGCTTCGGGCCGATGAAGGCCCGGCGCGACGCCTTTAGGATTGTTGCGGACCGTGGGCGGACGATTGCCCACAAAAGAAGCGTTGAACTCAGGACACCCAGGTGCCTTGCGATCTATTGGTGTTCTTGCGGCACTCGGGTCGGGATAGATCGCGGGGCTGAGCTTACCGAGCCAGCCGTCATGGCGTTCGTCGCCGACGACCGGAACTACCACGAGGTCACGCGCGCGTGTCGCCGCTACATAGAGCACGCGCGTAGCTTCCTCCTGGTCGCGGCGCTCCTCATCCTCGCGATGGTCGAGCAATTCGCGCGGGGCGCACCCAGCCAGCATTTGAGCGCAGAGGTGTTGTGCCGGATCGACGAAGCGGCGGGCTTCCCGCGCGGTTTCGTTGCAGGTCAGGTCCGCCATCAGGACCACAGGGAACTCGAGGCCCTTGGCGCTGTGAACCGTCATGATCCGCACGCCTTCGGTGCCTTCCTCGACCACCGGGGCGTCACCCGCTTCCTCGCGTTCGGCGCGCGCTTCGAGTTCGTCGACAAAGCCGCGCAGCGAAGCAGCCCCGCCGCCAGCTTCATAACGCCGCGCCATATCCATCAGGCGCATCACGTTGGCCAACGCCTGCTCGCCGGTGGGCCAGATCGCGATGCCGGCGTGCGCGCGCGTGGCTGCGAGCAGCCGAGTAATCGTGTCGGAAATCGGGCGGCGGTTGCGCCCGCGATGGAGATCGCGGAGCACCGCGAGCGCGGAGGCGACCTCCTTAAGTTCGGGTTCCATGTCCTCCGGGACCGGTACAAAGGGGTGAAGCGTGCGGTAAGTTTCGCGGAACCGGAACAAGGCACTATCGGTCAAAGCGAAGAGTGGCCCGCGCAACGTAGCGTAAACCGTCAGCACGTCGTCAGGCCGCTCGATCGCGCCCAACGCGTTGCGGATTGCCTCGACCTCCTCGCGCTCGTTGAACGAACCGCCGCGCACCAGCACGTGCGGGATATGACGCGCTTCGAGCGCGCGCACATAGCGGCGCGTAACGTCGCGCCCAAAGCTGTTTAGACGGCGGAATAGGACGCAGATATGGCGCGGGCGGATGGGAACGCGCCTGTCCGGAGCCTCGCGTTCCGTCACGGTCCAACCGCTTTCACCCACGAGCCACGCGATGAAGGCCGCGGCTGCGTCCGGCAGCGACTCCTCGATGCTCCAGTTGGTGATTCTTCCATAGTCGCCGTAAGGGTTCGGCACGGGCAATGCGACGATCGCGGGCTGTTGCGCGAAGTCGGGCCGGAAAGGCGCCAGCGGCGCGTAGGCCGGCTGGGTTTCCGACTCCGACGCCATCAGCGGTCCGAACGCCGCGTTGACCATCTGCTGGATCGCGGGCGTGGCGCGAAAGCTGACGATGAGATGTTCCAGCGCGGCGCCGCGCGCCAGCAGTCGCTGCTTGACATTCTGGTAGAGCGCGACATCGGCTCGACGGAAACGATAGATCGACTGCTTGGGATCGCCGACTGTAAAGAGCTTTCCCGGGCGCGGCGTGACATCGAGCCAGCCGTTTGCCGAGGAATCGCCAGCGGCGAGGAGGAGCAAGATCTCCGCCTGGAGCGGGTCGGTATCCTGGAATTCGTCTACGAAGATATGGCTGAAGCGGCCCTGAAGTTCGGCGCGGACTGCGGAGTTCCCACGCACCAGGTCGCGTGCAATGAGCAGCAGATCGAGGAAGTCCAGGCGGCCGGCGCGGCGTTTCAGATCGGAGTAGTGGGAAATCACCGGCCACAGCTCGTCGCGCAGCATCGGAGCAAGGTTGGCGCCCGATCGTTCACGGAATTTCTCGAGCCGTGCGCGCAACCCGCCGCGACGGGCAAACACTTCCGCACGCGGAAGATCGGCAAAGCGATCGCCCCGGCCTTTCCATCCCCAGTAGCGCTGGTCGCCGCGCAGCAGGCGCAGAAAGGTGTCCTCGAGCGCATCGTAGTCGCGTGAGCGGACGCTTTCGAGGCGAATCGCCTCGTGCACCGGGCGCGCGATCCGCTCGAGTCCCTTGCGCAACCAGTCATCCGGATCCGGATGCTGAGCGGCAAGGTCCCCGAGGGCGATCATCTCCTCGGCGAGTTCATCGATCTCTCGATCGCGGTCAAAGGTCTCGTGCTGCCAAGCCGTGTCGAAGTCGCGCCAGGCGAGCAACTCCCAGGCAGCGGCGCGCAGGATCGGGCGCGGGCCCTCGCGATCAGCCAGGTCGCGCCGGCGCAGCACACGGCACACGCCAGGACCGGGGGCGGCCAGCGCATCCTGAAACCAGCGCTCGAAGGCGGCATCGAAAAGCGCCCCGGTGATGTCTTCGGGGGCGACCTCGAACATCGGATCGACGCCGGCCTCAACCGGATATTCACGCAGAAGGTCGGCGCAGAAGGAGTGGATCGTTCCGATGCGAGCCTCTTCGAGCTGACGCAACGCATCGGTCAGCCGCCCACGCGAGACCTCGTCGAAATTCGCGCCGTCGTTGCGCGCTTGCTCGATCTCCGAGCGTAGGCGCAGCTTCAATTCGCCGGCGGCTTTTTCGGTGAAGGTTACCGCTACGATTCGATCAAGCGCGGCCCGGCCAGAAGCGATCACCGCGACGATCCGGTTGACCAGCGCGGTCGTTTTACCGGTACCGGCGGCGGCCTCAACGATCAAAGTAGTGTCGAGGTCGCGGCGGATGCGATCGCGCGCGCGCTGGTCGGCAAGACTATCCGCCGCGCGGACATGACTTGCAGCCGCCATCATTTCATCTTCCTTAGCTCAGTCAGATCCTTGAGCCGCGCCCTCACGCCTTCAGCTTCACTCTTGCGCTGCACGCGCATCTCTTCGTAGGGGCCGCAGACCCTCCGATAGTCGCAATATTCGCATTCGCCCTCGTCGGGCGCGGCGGGCAGGAATCCGCCTTCGAGTGCGCCCCGAAGGGTATGCGTAAAGCGGGCGACGGACTCGCGCGCGACCGCATCGAGCGCGGCGCTCCGTTCCTCGTAGCCACCCGCTGCGGTGCAATAGTAGAGACGTCCGCATTCGACGGATTCCTCGAGAATCCGTTCGGCGGCGAGAGCATAAAGTACCGGTTGGAGCGTCTTGCCGCCGCCGATCACCAGGTCCTTCGCCGCGCGGACCCGTCCGGTCTTGTGATCGGTTGCGCGCAAGCGCCCGTCGGGGCCACGTTCGATAAGGTCGATCGCGCCGCGCAGGCTGATGCCCGACGCGAGTGCGACCGGTGCCGTGACACTGGCGGGATCGGCCTGAGGGCGGTCGGTCAAACCGAAAGCGAGCTCGAAGCGTTCGGGACTGAAGCGGCCCTTGTCCTCGGCCATTCGCCGCATCCATTCGCGCAGGTCGGCGCGGATAGAGTCGATACCGTCGAGCCAGACGCGTTCGATCGCGGGCGCCAGCTCGTCATGGCGGTGCGCGGCAACCACTTCGAGGGCAGTCTCCAGTGCGGTATAAGCGGCTTCGAGATTGGCGACGGTCACCGGGAGGGCGCCGGCCGCCCGCAAGGCAGTGAGAACTTCGAACTGGACTTCGTGGAAGAGCGCGCCGCGCGTTAGCGGGTCAATCACTTCGATCGCTTCGATCTCGTCGCGCGGTTCCAGGCGCACGATCGCTTGGAGGTAGAAGCGATAGGGGCACGCGGCGAAGTTCTGCAGTGCTGTCGGTGAATACGAACGGGCGTCCAGCCGATGGCGCGCGAGGGCGGCGAGTGCCGTCGCGTTTGGATCGACCAGGCCATCGTCGGGCGTCCAGCGCCGCAACCACCGGCGCGCACGTGCGCGAAGGGCGCGCCCGAGGTGGGGATTGGTGTCGAGCAGGTAGTGGGCGGCACCGGTCGTCGCTTCTGGGTCGGCATCGATCAGGCGGTCGAGCACGGCAAGATCAAACTCGATGTCGTCGATCGCATCGGCGGGGCTCTCGGGTACGGGCCATCCCAGCCGCGTGGCACGATCACCGGCCGCGCGCCGTGCCAATTCGTCGAAGCCCGGCAGGCGACCCTCGGCGGCGCGCAAGATTTCGAGTGCGTAGAACGAGGGAACGCGGGGCCGCGCCTGGTCGAGGTCGACGCGCGGGTAGGAGAACACGATGCGCTTCGTCGCGGCACCGGCGGCGATCCGCAGGGCAAGGCGTTCGGCGGCCACGCGTTCGCGTTGGAGCGTCAGATCGCGACTGAGCCTGCTGCGTAACGCGTCGGGCAAGATAGGATCCTCGGTCAGCTTTTTCGGGAAAACGCGCTCGGCCAGACCCGGTACGATTACCACGTCGAATTCGAGGCCGAGCGCGTGAGCGGTCGATGCGACGAAGACCTGCCCGTAGCGCCTGCGGGCGGGCGGGGCTTCGAGCCGGCCCAGGCGCTCGGCCAGCACGATGCGCACTTCGTCGAGCCCGATCGGTCCCACCGGCCCCATCGGTTCGAGTTCCGCGAGCGCGGCGAGTACCGGGTCGCGGTCGCGAATCGCGAGTGCGGCGAGATCGCGCAAATGAACGAGCCATTCGGCCCACACCGCCTCGCGCGGCATCGAAGCCAGCCCGCCGATAATCGGCAAAGCGACCGCGCGCAGGTGCTCGAGGTCGAGCAGGTTGCGATCGATCGCTGCCACTTGTGCGTCGCCGTTGTCCGTCAGTTCGGCCCGCCGCATCCTTAGTTCCTCGGCCAGGCCATCGAGCCGCTTCTGCCATCGGTCGCGCCCGCCGACGACGGCGGCGTCGACCAAAAGCCGCTCCCATCGCCAGGGTGCGCGCACCGTGCCTTCTACCACTGGCAACGGGTCGGCGCCTGCGGGTTCTGCTTCGGGTGTGGGCCGCGGGAGTTCCAGGTCCGTACGCAGCGCAGATGGCGCGAGATCGGCCACGATCGCGACGAACGGCGCGGCGGGCGCCAAGGCCTCAGTGACCGTCTCCGGCACTTGTGCGAGCGAGAGATACTCCGCGAATCTGCGAGCCGAAAACCGCTCCGCTGCACAGTTCAGCAGCGCCAGCATGGCACGCCCTCCCGGCTCCGGGCGCGTAGTCCCACGCGCGAACCACGCCGGAATACCTGCGCGGTGCAGCACCTCCTCGAGGTAGAGCGCGTAGCGAACCGGCGCGTGCAGCAGCACAGCAATCCGGTCAAAGGTGATACCGCGTTTAGCTTCGGCTTGAATTCGCCGTGCGACCTCGACGCATTCCTGCATCTCGCCCGCAGCAGAGCGCAACGTAACGGAATCGTCGAGTGAAGCTTGCTGTGGGAGCTGGTCGCCAAACAAATGCTCCTGGAGTCGCGCAAGCGAAGTCGTTGAATCAGCCGGCGGGCCGCCGGAGCTCTGGTTTGCGCCAAGGGCCGCAGTGATTAGCCGATAGGTTCTCGACTCGCCGATGGGCAGTGTGGCCATTGTGTGCCGAGCGCGTGCGATAAGCGCCGCTATAAAATCACGCTCAGCCGCGCTCTCGATGGCGAGGTCGAAAAGCAGCACCGGTATCCCGACAAAGCGCGAGGTCGTTCCGGATGCGAGCGCAGCCGCGGCCGCCATTAGCATTCCGGCGCGGTCGAGCAGTCTGGATTCCCGCAACTCCGCCTCGAAGCGCTCCAGCAACGCGGCCAATGCGGTTCCGCGGCCGTCCAGTGCTTGCAGGTCTTTGATCGTAACGCCGGCCATACGCAGCTCCGCAAGCGTGCGTGCCAGCGCGCCGGGAAAACCGGGCCGTTCGAGCACCGGCTCGAAGTATCCCAGGCGAGGGTCGCCCTTCATTCGGAAAACAGTGCGTGCCGCGACTGCCTCTGCCGCCAACCCCGCCGCGGGTGCGAGCCCGTTCTCCGCCATGTAAGTAGCGGAGAGCAGGCCTGCAAGGCGATTGAGTGTCAGGCGGTCAATCGCGAACAGTGCGCCGCGCTTTGTGGCTGCGCGCCGCAGCAGATCATTGGCGGCTTCCTGACTTGCGGCGAGCACCAGTGCCGCACTCCCTGGCGCAATTGTGGCGAGCCATTCGTGGGCAGCGGCGGAGCGTTCGGAGGCTCGCGGTGAAATCAGGATTCGTGTTGAGTGAGGCATCGCTGCGACCTGGCGCTCGGGCCGATCGTCTGCCGCAGCGCCATCTCCTCACAAGAGCCAAGCTCGAGCCAAATCCACACCAGGAACCGGATAGCGCGCGGGGTTAGTGTGCGCTACCGATTCGTATGCATCAGTTCATGGATGCGCTTTAACTCGTCGAGCAGCGCCGGCATTAATTCCAGCGGGTAGGAATTGGGCCCGTCGCTGAGCGCACGGTCAGGGTCCTCGTGCACCTCCATGAAGACAACGTCCACACCGACGGCGACGGCCCCCCGCGCCAACGGCGCCACGAACTCGCGCTGGCCGCCGGAACGTTCGCCTCCCGCACCTGGAAGTTGCACCGAATGGGTGGCGTCGAAGACCACCGGGTAACCGAAACTTCGCATGATCACCAGTGCACGCATGTCGGTCACCAGGTTATTGTAGCCGAAAGAAAAGCCGCGCTCGGTAACCAGGATGCGCCGGTTACCGAAGCTTTCAGCTTTGGCCACCACCGCTTTCATATCCCACGGAGCAAGAAACTGGCCCTTCTTGAGGTTGACCACTGCGCCGGTGCGAGCCGCCGCTGCCACCAAGTCGGTCTGGCGCGAGAGCAGTGCGGGTATCTGCAAGATGTCGACTACTGCAGACGCTGCCTCGGCTTGCCCCGGCTCGTGAATGTCTGTCAGCACGGGTAAGCCACTTTCACGTTTGACTCGGGCAAGAATCTCGAGCCCCTGTTCGAGACCGGGGCCGCGAAACGATGAATGGCTGGTACGGTTGGCTTTGTCGAATGACGACTTGAACACGATCGGAACCCCGCTCGTGCGCGATATTCGAGCGATCCGCTCAGCATGGCGCAGGCTCGATTCGATGCTCTCGATTACGCAGGGCCCGGCGATGACGGCGAGTTGCCCTCCACCAAAGACCACGCTGCCCGCCCGGAACTCTGCCACTTTGATCATGCGGTCCTGAGCTCCCGCACCTTGGAACGTCCGGGTGCTTGTACCGCGCGCCGCTGCACAGCCGCGCGAATCAAACCTCGAAACAACGGATGGCAATCGAGAGGGCGCGACTTCAACTCTGGATGAAATTGGCATCCGAGGAACCACGGATGCCCCTTAAGTTCCATGATTTCGACCAACTGATCGTCGGGTGAGGTTCCGGTCGCGATGAGGCCGGTCTTCTCGAGCGCCACGCGATAGCCGTTGTTCACTTCGTAGCGATGGCGATGGCGTTCGGAGATCCTGGCGCGCCGGTATAGCGAAGCGGCGAGCGATCCCGCGCGAATCTGACATGGATAAGCACCCAGCCTCATGGTGCCACCCTTTTTCGCAACGTCCTTTTGCGACTCCATGATGTGGATCACCGGGTCAGGTGAATCCGGGGCAATCTCAGTGGAATTGGCGCGCTTCAGCCCGATCAGATCACGCGCCGCCTCGATCACCATCATGTGTAGACCGAAGCAAATCCCCAAAATAGGCACACCGCTCTGGCGCGCATAGCGAACCGCGCGAATCTTGCCCTCGGTGCCGCGCTCGCCGAAGCCACCCGGCACGATAATCGCGTGCGCGCTCTTGAGACGATCCGCGGCGTCCCCCTTTTCGAGTTCCTCGGAATCGACATAGTCGATCTGCACGCGCGCCTCATTCGCGAGTGCCCCATGAGTGATCGCCTCGTGCAGGCTCTTGTACGAATCCACCAGGTTCACATATTTGCCCACGACCGCGACATTAACCGTAACCTTTGGATTCTGCGCAGTCTTCACCAGCCGCCGCCATTTGGCCAGGTTGGGCTGGCCGGTCCACATGTTGAGCTTCTCGACCACACGCTGGTCGAGCCCTTCCTCATGGAATTTAAGCGGGACTTCGTAGATGCTCGCGACGTCCTCCGCCGCGATTACACAGTTCTCTTCCACGTTGCAGAAATGTGCGATCTTGGCCTTGAACTTCTTCTCGAGCGGCCGGTCGCAGCGGCAGAGCAACAGGTCCGGCTGGATTCCAAGTCCGGTCAATTCCTTGACGCTATGCTGGGTCGGCTTGGTCTTGAGCTCACCCGCAGCGGGGATGAACGGGACGAGCGTGAGATGTACGTAAATGACATTTTCGCGTCCGAGGTCCCATCTGAATTCTCTGATCGCTTCGAGGAATGGCAGGCTCTCGATGTCGCCGACCGTGCCGCCCACTTCGACGATGCACAAGTCGGTGCCTTCGGCCGCAAGTTGGATTCTGTGCTTGATTTCATCGGTGATATGCGGAATCACCTGGACCGTCGCGCCCAAATAATCACCGCGGCGCTCTTTCTGGATTACCGTGTCGTAGATCTGACCGGTGGTGCAGTTGTTGCGCCGGCTCATCGTGGTTTGCACGAAACGTTCATAGTGTCCTAAATCGAGGTCGGTCTCTGCGCCATCGTCAGTGACAAAGACCTCACCATGCTGGAGCGGCGACATCGTACCCGGATCGACATTGATGTAGGGATCCATCTTGAGCAGCGTCACCCGCAGGCCCCGCGCTTCGAGCAGCGCACCCAGCGACGCCGCCGCAAGCCCCTTTCCCAGCGATGAAACCACGCCACCGGTCACAAAGATGAATTTAGTTTTGCCGCGTTCCACGTCGCTACCTCACTTTGCCCGCACCGCCGCCTGCGCACGCGCCAAATCCTCGGGCGTGTCTACTTCAAGCGAGGGAGCCACCGACGCGACTACTCTGATCTTGTAGCCGCACTCCATCGCGCGTAATTGTTCGAGTTTCTCAATCTGTTCCAGCGCCCCGGGCTTGAGCGACGCGAACCTGAGGAGGAAGTCGCGCCGGTAACCGTACACGCCGATATGCCGCAAGGCATTGGCCGGGACACCGCCGTCTCGCGGAAAAGGAATCGAGCTCCGCGAGAAGTAGAGTGCGTCGCCACGCTCGTCGCACACCACCTTGACCACAGAGGGATTGTGCCACTCCTCCGCGCCCACAATCGGTGTTGCGAGCGTCGCCATCGCGATAGCAGCGTCAGCGCGCATTGGTGCCGCCAGCGCGTCAAGATCTTCGGGCGCGATGAACGGCAGGTCACCTTGCACGTTGAGGTAAATGTCGGCCGCTATCCGTCCGGCGACCTCGGCGACACGATCAGTTCCGCTCTGATGCGCGCTCGAGGTCATCTCCACATCACCACCCTCCGCTCGCACGGCGCTCGCAATACGATCGTCATCTGTCGCGACGATAACTCGCAACAAAAAGCGCGCCTTACTCGCCTGCCGCCACACCCGTACCACCATCGGTACCCCGTCGATCCCGGCCAGAGCTTTGCCCGGCAGGCGCGAGGACCCGTAGCGCGCCGGAATGACGGCGATTACCGGCACCGCATCCACAAGATCGAACCTTTTTGGGAAAATCGCGACCTTGGCAGCACGCCAAAGCGTAACCGTCGCGCCGCGGGCTTGTCAAACCATGTCCGACCCTCGTTCAACAACGCCATCCGAATAGTCCACAATGCTTGCATTCCATGCGTTCCCCGCGCACGATGCGAAGCAGCCTTCGGCCCGCGCGCATGAACTTTTACTTCTATGCCGCCATGATTGGCGCCGGCATCTCGGGTACCTGGGTGGCCTGGCTCTTCGCTGCTCGCGCGGCCCTGCGCAGATACAAGCTTAAACCTGGCTACCTGCTTTCCGTGGTTCAGGTGGCGCTCGTGCTCGCCCTGATGTACGCCGGCTTCAAACTATCCGACTATTTTCTCGAAATCCTCGGCAGGACCACGCCATCCGACGCTGTACTTTTCCGTCGCATCTGG
>JASHZA010000378.1 GCA_030042765.1 Candidatus Binataceae bacterium
TGGCGGCGGTCTGTTCAAGGGCGAGAGCATGTTGACTGCGCAGTTCCAGTATAACTTCAACTTGCTGTAGGCAAAGTTGAGTGAAACGGCGGATGCGGCGCGCCTCGAGGCGCGCCGCATACCGGTCGCAGGTTTGAATTAGCTCGGATTGGTAAGAGAGCGTGAGTGTTAGTAACTCGCGCACCAGCATTGGGCGCGAAGTGGTTTGGGTCAGGAGTTTGAAGTTTTGATGCTTCGAATGTTTGGACTTGCCCAGGCCGCGGTTGCCGAAGCCGAACCGCACCGCCGCAGGACGTCCCCGACTGATACGTCTTGCGTGAAGGCCTCGTACACGCAGGCTCACGAGGCCTTTTCGGGGCGCTACTTCCTCGCCAGCGGACGGTCAGAGGTAACAGCTAGCCTCGCCGACGCCGCGGCCTTGGGCAGATATACCCTTTACCGGCGCGCGTGACTCGAGTCGATAGGCCCGCCGTAACCAAAGACATCGATTGATCCGCAACCGGCGGAGCACCCCTCCGGTGGATTGGGCCTTGCCGGATATTGGTCGGGGCCCTGGCGGACCCCGAAATCTTCTGTCGCCCTGGCGTCAGGCCCGCGTCAGCAGCTCGAACAAATGCCCGCTGGGATCCTTGAAATAGACCCCCCGTCCGCCGCGCCAGTTGTTGATCTTCATATCCTCCTGTGAGAACGGACCGCTGCCGTACGCGATCGCGGCTTCCTTGATTCGCCCGAAAATCGCGTCGAACTCGGCGTCGCTCACGTGGAACGCATAGTGGTGCATCTCGAAATGATCCCGGTTGTCGAAATCCAGCGTGAGCGTCTCGTTGATCCTGACCGGGGCGAAATGACCCGCCGCGCCCTCGTATTTCAGCCCGAACATGTGAGCGAAAAACTTGGCCGACGCCTCCTTGTCGCGCGCCGGTACGATCGTGTGATTGAGCGTGATACTCATGGCCAACGCCTCCTTTGCCCTGCTCGAACCGATTCCGCAGAAGATTGACTAGCGCGAATCCGCCACTGTCAGTCCAACTTCTTGACCGTAGGAGATTTCAAGGTTGTTGCCGTCAGGGTCGGCAATATAGGCCCAATATCCCACCGGATAACCATAGTCCGCCGGTCCCGACTTGAGCCGTCCCTCCGCTCGTGCAAGATCGCACAGGCGATCGACTTCGACCCGACTTTCGCACCCGACTCCAATATGGCCGAACGGCGCCAGCGGAGTGTCCCGATGCTCGCCCATTTGCGCCAGCACAATCACGAATGGCCGCGTGTGATCCGTCATCCATGCCACGCGGATTTCTCCCTCCGCCCGCTGATGCACGACCTTCATGCGCGCGTACTTGGCGTAAAAGGCAACGCTCTCCTCAAGCTTGCTGACGCTCAATGCCACGTGAGTCAACCCGATATCAGGCATCGCGTGGGACCTCCGTCGGTAGCATAATTTCTAAACTATTCTCTTTCGAAATTTAGTCAAGAGAGAGCTTGCTTAATGCTCGCGCTCGCGGCAGGATTACGGCTATGGAGAATGACGCCAGGAGCGGGGACCGCATCCTCTACTACCTTAAATCGAAGGGACCGCAGAGTGCCGCGCAGCTCGCGAAACGGCTGTCCGTCACCGCGATGGCGGTGCGGCAGCATCTCTACCGCTTCGCCGGGAAAGGGTTGGTCGAGTCTGCCGACCAGCGCCGCCCGGTCGGCCGTCCGCTCCGGATGTGGCGTCTGACCGAACGCGCCGCGGCGCGCTTTCCCGAAAATCACGCCGAGCTGACTCTCGAAATGATCGCGGCGGTGCGCGCTACGTTCGGCGAGGCGGGGCTCGACCGCCTGCTCGCGGAACGCACTCGCATGCAGCTCCGCGCCTACCGCGAGCGGATTCGCGCCGCCGGCGACGTTTCGTTAGCCGGCCGCGTGCGCGCGCTCGCCGCGGTTCGCCGCGATCAGGGTTACATGGCGGAATCCGTCGTCCGCGCCGATGGCTCTCTGCTGCTGCGGGAAAATCACTGCCCGATCTGCGTCGCCGCTAAATCCTGCCAGGGGCTGTGCCGCGAAGAGCTTGGTCTCTTCCGTGCCGTGCTCGGGCCTCGCGTGCGCGTCGAACGCAGCGACCACATCCTCGCCGGCGCCTCTCGCTGCGCGTATGTGATCACGCCCACCAACTGAATTGTGGGAACAGCAAACTCAAAAGGGGTGGATTGCTACAACGCTGGGGCAACACTTCTGGGGCCGGGCGTGCAATCGATCGCGAAATATGGCTAGTTTTGTGCACGCACACCCACGTCGCTATGAGGTTCGCGGAGAGGCTGAATGATTCCCTTTGCCGGTAATCCACTTAATCGCGCTAGCGAAAAGCGCACCGACCCGAAATGGATTGAATCGAGGAGGTGCGATCCTTCCTCGCTGATACTCCCGATGTGGCGCCTCGAGCCGTTTCTGTTTGATCGAGAGGACTCGGATCCTTCGGTCGAACTTGGACTATTGCAGCCCGAGAAAGCCGATTCGCTGGCAGATGAAGCAGGACTGTGCGTCTTCCTCGGTCTCGACGGTGACCGGGCGATATTTGCGCTTGACCTGTCGGGAGAGGACGACCCTGTGAAGGCGGGGCCACTCGCACGACTCGGACGTTTCCGCGACGCACGGACGGCGGCGCAACTGGTTTCGCTCAAAGATGCGGCGATAATCGCGCAGGCGAAGGCCATGATCGATTGGCATCAGCGGCACGGCTTCTGCCCGCGCTGCGGCGCGCCTACCAGGATGATGGACGGCGGATACCGGCGGTTGTGTGACAACTGCAACGCCGAGCATTTTCCGCGTGTCGATCCAGTGGTGATCATGCTGGCGACGCACGGTGAGGCGTGCCTCGTGGGGCGCGGCAAGCAATTTCCGCCGGGGATGTTCTCGGCACTGGCCGGATTCGTCGAGCCGGGCGAGACGATCGAGGAAGCGGTTCGTCGCGAAC
>JASHZA010000379.1 GCA_030042765.1 Candidatus Binataceae bacterium
CAGCGCGCAGGCAAGCGACATGGGTTACCTCCACCTGGTTTCTCCCGGCAACGTGACCGACGCCGCGGCAGGGAAGCTCGCAGGAGCATGCCCGAGCGGCAAGATAACGGACGTTCAGACCCAACTGAGCGTCAGGGACTTCCTCGGAATCGTTCAGGCCTACGAGGCGGATGCCAACGGCGTCTGTCTGTAGAGGCGAGCTGAACGAAACAACAAAGGATTCGGAGGAAGATTCCATGAGCAAATTCAAGTGGTTGCGCGCAGCCGGGCTGGGCCTGGCGATGGCGGGATTATCCGGCTGCTTCTTCGTGATGTCGGGGACGGTTTCGTCCACTGCCGCCAAGGGCAGCACGGTTTCGGCTGAGGCCTCGGACTGGGGTATCCTGCGTCTATCGATTCCCGAGGACCTGACCTCGACGGTCAACGGGCAGTTGGCAGGGCAATGTCCGAGCGGAAAGATTTCCAACGTGTCGACCGAGTTGACGATGCGCGAATTCTTCCTGGCGGAGATGTACACGGTTTCAGCCACGGGGCTCTGCCAATAGAAAAAGACACCCAGCGGGTGTGTAATAGACGGGGTATCCGCGCGGCGGGTACCCCGTTTTCTTTCAGCACTCTGAGCCAGGCTCAAAAGATTACCCCCGGAGCGACGCCTGAACGCGTGGGCTCGCGCCCGGAGCGATTGGTGGAGTTGCGGGAGGCGATGCGCGCGTGTCTCCGGTGTCCGGCGCTGGTGCGGACCCGCGCGTGCGTAGTGCCGGGAGACGGCGCCGCGCGGGCGACGGTCGCGTTCGTCGGGATCGCTCCCGGACGCTTCGGCGGCGACCGCACCGGGGTGCCGTTCAGCGGCGACCGTTCGGGAGACCTGCTGCGGCGGATGATTCGGGAGAGCGGGCTTCGCCGCGTTTTTATCACGAACCTGGTGCGCTGTAATCCGCGCGACGAACTGGGGCGTAATCGCGACCCTCGCGGGGACGAGATCGCGAACTGCCGGGACTATCTGACGGCCGAGCTTGCGATCGTGCGCCCGCGAATCGTCGCGTGTCTCGGACGGATGGCTTGGCGGGAGCTTGCCGGGAAAAGCGCGCCGTTCGACCCGCGGAATCCGATTCCGGTGGCGGCGCGAAGTCTCGTGCTGTACCCGATGTTCCATCCGGGGTACGCGATTCGTGGCGCCTATTCCGAGCGGCTTTACCGGGGGGATTTCGTCCGCCTGGCATCGCTGGCCGCCTCTGCGGGCGGCCGTTGACTATACAGGTGCCGCACCGCGATGCTTAATCTAGATCTATAGTGGACGTTACCCCCGAATTCGTCGCCGAAGGCTTGCGCCGCGCGCGCTATATCACCAACGAACGGGTCGAGACCGCGGTCTTCCTGGCGCTTGCGCTCGACAAACCGCTGCTGATCGAGGGACCGGCGGGAGCCGGCAAGACCGAGGTCGCGAAGGTTCTCGCCGAAATGCTGCATACGGAGCTAATCCGGCTGCAATGCTACGAGGGGCTGGATGAGGCGCGCGCGCTCTACGAATGGAACTATCAGAAGCAACTGTTGCGGCTGCAGGCGGACGAGGGGCAGGGGCTGCGCTGGGAGGACGTTTCGGAGCATCTGTTTTCCCGCGAATACCTGCTCGAACGGCCGCTGCTGAGAGCGATTTCGGCGCCGCGCAAGGTGGTGCTGCTGATCGACGAGATCGACAAGGCCGATGAGGAGTTCGAGGCGTTTCTGCTCGAACTGCTCTCGGATTTCCAGGTGAGCGTGCCGGAACTAGGCACGGTGCGGGCGATCGAACGACCGGTGGTGGTGCTAACCTCGAATCGTGCGCGCGAGCTGTCGGAGGCGTTGCGCCGCCGCTGTCTCCATCTGTTTATCGACTTTCCGGGAATCGAGCAGGAGCGAAAGATTATCGAGCTCAAGGTGCCGGAACTAGACGCGCGTCTGGCGGCCGAGGCGGCCCGCCTGGTCAACGCGATTCGCAAGCTCGACCTGAAGAAGTCGCCCTCGATAGCGGAGACGCTCGACTGGGTGCGAGCGCTGGTGCGGCTCGGAATCAGGGAACTCGACACTCCCGCGATTAGGTCGACCCTTGGCGTCCTGCTGAAGCATGAGGACGACCGCGGCGCCGTCGAGCGGCGAATCTCCGCGATCGCGCCGCGTTCGCGCTGAGCTGATCTCACCCGGAGCCATCCAGTCATGACCACCCCGCTGCGAATCGCAATCCTCGATTTCGTCGCGGAGCTGCGAGCCGCCGGGGTACGGATCTCGGTCGCGGAATCGATCGACGCGATGAATGCCGTCGGAGTCGCCGGAATCATGCGGCCGCGGATGCGCGAAGCGCTCCGCGCCGCCCTGATCAAGGACGAAGGAGACGGCGAGACCTTCGAGGCGGCGTTTGCGCGGAGCTTCGGCGCGGCGCGCCCGACGGGCGCGCCGCGCCGAAGCGAAGGAGCACGAATCGGGGTAAGCGGCAGCGGACGCGGAGGCGGCAGCGGAGCGCCGCCCGTGCGTCCGCCGGAGGAGGAGACGGCAGCCGCGGCCCGAACCGGCAAAGCCGGGCCGAGGGAGGAAATTCACGGCGCGCAGCCGCCGGCCGCGCGTCGTGATGGGGCGTCGGGCGGCGCGGAATCGGAGCGGGGAGAGGGGGCGAAAGGCGCGACGGGCTCGGCGCCCTCGGGCGCCGAGCCCGTCGCGCAGGAGGGCGGCGCTGCGGAGGCGGAGAGTGCGAGAAAGAGAGTGGAAGGGAGAGGATTCGGACGAGAAGCGCTTCTCCACGCGATCATGGAGATGCCGTTCGCGAACTACACAGATCTGGAGTACAGCGTTGCCAGGGACACGCTTGCGTTGCTCAAGCGCCGGTTGCGCGTCCGCCTCTTGCGCCGGATGCGAATCGCGCAGTCCGGCCGGATCAATTTTCGGCGGACGATTCGGGCCGGAATCCAGCGCGGAGGTAAAC
>JASHZA010000380.1 GCA_030042765.1 Candidatus Binataceae bacterium
CATACGGAAACTGGTCGGGATGCCATGCCGTCGGATGGGATCGCAACGCACCTGAATTCGGCGACCTGAGTGTCGGTGACGGCTTTCAGAAGCACAGCTACCCGTTTGGAATCCTGGTCAATGCACGAGGGCGGCGCTTTGTCGACGAGGGTGCGGACTTCCGCAATTACACCTACGCCAAGTACGGACGCGCGATCCTCGAGCAGCCGGGACAGTTCGCGTGGCAGGTCTTCGATGCGAAGGTGCTGCATCTGCTGCGCGACGAATACCGTATTAAGCGCGTC
This sequence comes from Candidatus Binataceae bacterium, assembly GCA_030042765.1. GTDB lineage: Bacteria > Desulfobacterota > Binatia > Binatales > Binataceae > JASHZA01. Next base: position 285 of record JASHZA010000380.1, read on the forward strand.
ACCAAGGTCAGCGCGCAAACACTCGAGGACCTCGCCAGCAAGCTCGAGGACGTAGACGCCGCGGGGTTTCTCGAAGAGGTGCGCGCCTACAACGCTGCCGTGCAGCCGCAAATCGCGTTTGACCCGAATATCAAGGACAGGCGCTGCACTCGCGGGCTTCCGCTCGAAAAAAGCAACTGGGCCAACACGATCGATACTCCGCCCTTTGAGGCGTATGCAGTCACCTGCGGGGTCACGTTCACCTTCGGCGGCTTGCGCATCGACGAGGGCGGCCGGGTGGTGAACACCGATGGGCTGCCGATTCGCGGACTTTACGCCGCGGGAGAACTGGTTGGCGGACTGTTCTACTTCAATTACCCGGGCGGCACCGGGCTCATGTCCGGCTCCGTTTTCGGCCGGATCGCGGGCGCGGCGGCCGGACGCGCGTCGCGCGAATAGGCGTCTACGTGCCGGCGCCGTCGAGCAGCCGCGTCACCATCTTCTTGAATTCGCCCGCTATGGGCGAGCGATAAAAGCGCGACCGGGTGAAATACGGGTCGCCCGCATAGAACCATTCGTACTGTAATTGACGGCTGCCAAAGGGTTCGCCGATCATATCCCAGGCGAGCTTGAACAGTTGCACGCGGTCGCGAGCAACGATGTCTTTGCCCTGTAAATACTTCTCGAGATAGGCCGCGATTTCCGGATTGGCGAAGTCCTTTTCCGTAGGCGTCATGATCATGCCGCTGCCGCTGAGCTGGCGAATTACCTCCGCGGCACGCATCTGGCATTGCGGGATCATCACCCACAACGTTGCCGCAAGCGCGCGGTTGGGCATGTTCTGAGTCGCTCCGAGCGTCACTTCCTGCGCCGCCGCGCGCACCAGCCCGCCGACCAGTTCGGCGTTGGCGATCAGTTCACCTAGTTGCGCCTGGACGTGGATCGCTTCGGTGCGTCCAATCGCCTCGGCCACGTGACAGGCGAGGCCGGCCATAAAGCGCAGCTTCACCATTCCGCGAATCACAGCCTGGAGCAGAGTGTAACCGCGGATCCGTTGCTGCATGACTCCGTTAAAGGTCTCGATGTCGCCGTTGATGAAAATGCGATCGTAGGGCACCTCGACGTTGTCGAAGATGGCGAGCGCGTCCTCCTCGTCGAAGCGCGAGCTGAGCGGGCGATCGAAGGTGCCGCGGCCCGCGTCGAAGGGTTCGCGGCAGATGAACTTCATCCCCGGCGAATCCATCGGCATCGCGAAGCAGAGTGTGTAAGCCTCCTCGCCGGGGCGGCGGGGATAGAACGGACCTACCCACATTTCGTTGGCGAAGGGTGCGAGTGTCGAGAGCATCTTCGCGCCGCGCACGATGACGCCGCGATCGGTCTCGCGCACCACGCGCAGAACCGCGAAGGGATCGGGCTGCTCGGCCGGTCCCTTGGAGCGATCAATTTGCGGATCGACCAGGGTGTGCGTGAGGCACCAATCGTTTTCGCGGCAGTCCTCATAGTAGCGGACGATGTTATCGCCGTAGCGAGGTTCCTTGCGTCCGATGTAGGAGCTCGCAGTGGCGAAATCCGTCACCAGGGCATTGCAGAAATCCGGCAGCCGGCCCATCAGGCCAAAAGTGTGATCGGCGCGCATCTCTTCGGCGCGCACCCGGGCCGCGACTTCCTCGGGCGTCGCCGCCATCATGAACGACGCGCTCACCGGGTGGCCGGTTTTGGGTGACGGGTAGGTCAATTGAGCGCGACGGGAGTGCTGCAAATCGTAGAGCGAGGCGAGGGTTGCCACGATACCGCGAAAGGGCGGGTAGGCCGTGACGTCCTTGACCCGATCGCCGTTAACGTAGATCGTGCGGCCGTCGCGCAAGCTCTCGATGTACTCGTTGCCGGTGCGTATGCCCATTGAGATACCCCGCGGCCGCACAGGCGATAGCCCGCGCGGCCGCTCCACGACAACACGCCGCTGTCGCTACTGTGCCAAAGCTTACTTGGCTATCGACGAAAACGCTTCGGCGATGCCAGGTTCGTTTGCGGCGAAATCGAGCTTGTCCATGCCGGCATACTTGTTCGAGCGCATCTTCGCGATGTACTCGGGCGGGTTGTCGCAGTAGACCTCGAGCTCGTTACCGTCGGGATCGCGGAAATAGATGCTCTTGGTGATGCCGTGGTCGACGGTGAAGGAGATCGGCACTTGGTTCTCCTTGAGAACCTTGTAGGCCGCACGCAATTCGTCCTCGCCCTTCAGGCGAAAGGCGATATGAACGAGGCCGACCTGGCGCCACTCGGGACTTTTGGCTTCCGCGCCGACTTCCATGCACGCGATCTCGTGATGGTCGCGGCCGTTGCTGGCGAAGAACGCCATCTTGATCTGCGGCAGTTCCATCATGAGCTGAAGACCCATCACATCGGTGTAAAACTTGCGCGAGCGTTCGATGTCGCGCACCTTGATCACTACGTGTCCAATTCTCTCCGGATGAATCATTGGCGCCGCCTCCTTGTAAGGGCTGACCCATGAATTTGTGAAGCGAGTCTAGCGCTAAGGTGTGCGAACGTCGATGGCATCGCAGGAGCGGTTTGCCGGGACGAATCTGCCGGGGTTTTCAATAAAGACGCGGGCCGGCGAAGACCGTATCGACACCGTGCTTGGTAGCGGTCGCGGCCCGCTTCGGTTTCTTCAGGAGCGCCTGCGCGAGTTCGCGCGCCGCGGGCATCAGTTCGGAGGGCTGCACCACCTTGTTGACCATCCCGATCGCAAAGAGATCGCGCGCGGAATAATGGCGGCACAGGATCATCGCCTCCTTGGCGCGCCACGGTCCCATTCGCGCCGCCATTACCTCGGCCGGCCCGCCAACGTAGGGAGCCCCAAGGTCCACTTCCGGCACCCAAAACTCGGCGTTCTCTGACGCAACGACGAAGTCGAAGGCGGTGGCGAGCGCCCAGCCGCCGCCGACAGCGTAGCCGTTGATCGCGCCGATCGTCATGCAGTCCAGGCGCAGGATGGTGTCGAAGATCCGTCCGATGATGCGCGGCAAGCCCTTGTTGGTGGCCGCGAAGATGCGTGCGCGCTCCTTGGGATCGGTTACGCCCTTGGCTCCCGATACGTCGGCGCCTGCCGAGAACGCCGTACCCGTGCCGGTGACGATTAGCGCCCGGGTCTCATGCCCGTCGCGGACCTGATGGATCAGGTGCTCGAACTCGAGCATGACGTCGCGCGTCATGCAGTTGCGGCGCTCCGGACGGTTGAACGTGATGGTGCAGACCGGTCCGTCCTTTTCGACCAGGAAATTGTCGGGCATCGCACCTACTCCAAGAAAAAGCCGTTGATATTGGCCTTGGCCTGCGCGATGGCGCTTTGCTTCTTCGCGGCGAGGCTTTGCGCCAGCTCCATCGCGACCGGCATGAGTTCCTCCTTGCGGACGACGCGATTCAATAGGCCCCAGCGGTAGAGTTCCTCGGCCTTGAAGTGACGGCAGGTGAAGATGATTTCCTTCGCGCGCGCCGCTCCGACGTGCGCCGTGAGCCATTGTTCCGGCGCGCGTGGTCCCGGCGAGCCGAGATCGACCTCCGGCATCCAGAATTCGGCACTCTCAACGGCGATCCGCAAATCGCAGGCCAGCGCGATAAACCATCCCCCGCCCACGGCGAAGCCGTTGATTGCGGCCACCGTCGGTATCTCGAGATTCGTCAGAAGGGTGAGCGTGCGTCGAAGGATGCGGCGCCGTTGCGTCGGAACCGCTCCGAACAAGCGCTGGCGCTCGGCCTGATCGGTCACGCCCTTCAGTCGCGATATGTCGGCGCCTGCACAAAACGCGGCGCCGGCGCCGGTCAACAACAGGGCGCGCACCCGTTCGTCGTCGCGCACCGCGAGAATGTTGGCCTCGAGTTCCGAGACGCTGTCCTCGTTGAGCGGGTTCCGCTTCTCGTTGCGGTCGAAGGTGAGCACCGCCACCGCGCCTTCCTGGGCGAGCCTGAAGTAGTTCGACATCGGGGACCTCCTTTGTCGGCCGAACCGCGACTGCGCCGCCCCATCGGCCAACTTCGCATTCGCGACTTGAATTGCCGTGGTTTTTCGCTACTTATCCCCCGCCCGAGGTGCGACGGTCAAACCACGCCGGCTTTGCGCAGTTCGTCCAGATCTGTCGCGCCGATTCCGATGCGCGCGAGCACTTCGCCGGTATGTTCGCCAAGCTCCGGCACCTTTGGTGGAATTTCATCGCCGCGCACATCCGACATTTTGATCGCCGAGCCGAGCACCTTGACGCGTTCGTAGCCGCCAAACTCGGTAGTGCGAACCAGTCCGCGCGCCTCCAGCTCGGGATCGTAAGCAACCTCTTCGATCTCGCGCACGGGAGCGCATGGAATATTGTTCGCGAGCAACAACTCGACCAGTTCATCGCGCTTGCGCGTAGAGGTCCACGCGCCGACGATCGCGTCGACTTCGTCCATGATCTTGCAGCGGCTAATCTCATCCCGGAATTTCGGGTCGGTCTGCAATTCCGGCCGGCCCATCAACGACGTCAACTGCTGCCAATGCGCTTCGGTCAGCGAATAGATCCAGATTTCTCCGTCGGCGGTTGGATACGTGTTGCACGGGCACGCGCTCGGATGGCGGTTGCCGAGGCGCGGGATTTTTCTGCCCTCCAGCACGGCGGCGATCGCTCCGTTGATGGCCGGGATACAGATGTCGAGCATCGCGACTTCGATCTTGCGTCCGCGTCCCGTGCGCTCCCGTTCGAGCAGCGCGGCCAGGATTCCCGCCGCCAGATGCATTCCGGTGCTCGTATCCACCAGGGCGGCGGTCACTCGCACACCCGGACGGTCGCCGTACCCCGTCATGCTGATAATCCCCGACGACGCCTGAATCGTGAAATCGAGCGCGCCAAGCTTGGCGAAGCGGCTGTCCTGGCCGTAGCCCTTGCCCGATGCGTAGACCAGCCGCGGGAAACGCGGGGCGAGATCATCGTAACCCAGGCCCAGACCTTCGAGCGCGCCGGGCGCGTAATTTTCGATTAGCGCGTCGGCCTCCTCCAGCAGCCGCATCAGGATATCCCGGCCGCGTGGATCCTTCAGGTTGAGCGTGATCGATTTTTTGCCCGGGTTCAGCATCAGGAACCCGGCGTTGGCGCCGTGCGGCGCGGGCCAGCGCTTGCGCAACAGCTCTCCCCGGCCGGGCGGTTCGACCTTGATCACCTCGGCGCCGAAATGAGCCAACTGAAGTCCGCAGTATGGTCCGGCGTAGATCTGGGCAAGTTCGATTACCCGGTACCCCTCGAGTGGTAAACCCATGCGACTCCTCGCTGCACGATCCGGATCGCGCACCCCGATCAGTATTTCGCGATCACCTCGCGGCTGAAATCCTCGATCATCTCCTTGCCGTGGGGATACACCACTTGGATCGCGACCTGTTTGACTCCCGCCGCTTCCAGCGCCTTGAGCCGCGCGACGATCTCCTCGCCGCGCCCCGTCAGCGTCATCGTCCGCACCAGCGACTCGTCGACGTAGCGCTCCTCTCCCGGCTTCATGTAGATCAGATGCCCCTCGTGAACCTCGAGGTAGCGCTTGCTCTCCGGTGTCTTCATCCTCGCGACATACTCATCGCGATAACGCTCCCACAACCTCATCAGCGGCGGCGGCAGATGCGACGCCACCGCCGACGCTTCCCACAACGCATGCAGGAAAACGATCGCAAACGGCCCCATCCGCTCGATCACCCGCGGCGACGTCGCCGATTCCCCGTCACGCAGCACGCAGCCCGACGTCAGCACCGCGTTCGGCAGCGCCGCGGCCGATCGCCCCGCGCGCGCGGCTCCCTTCTTCACCAACTCGAATTTCTCACGGAAGCGTGCCGGGTCGGACAGCACCGTTAGCCACCCGTCGGCGATTTCCCCTACCAGTTCCAGCGCCTTGGGGCCGTCCGCCGCGATATGGATCGGAACGGGATCTTTCAGGTTGATGTACCCATGATTCTGATGAAGGAAGCGGATCGCCCGCTCGCGCTTGCCGTCCCGATACATAACTTCTTCGCCGCGCAGCAGTTTGCGCACCATCGCAACGTATTCGCGCAACCGCTCGAGCGGTATCGGCGGCAGGCCCATCGTATTCCGCCCCGTGAACCCGGTTCCGATCCCCAGCACCGCCCGCCCCGGCGCCAGCAGGTTGATCGTCGCGATCGAGTGCGCCGTCACCGGCTCGATCCGGTTCGACGGTATCGCCACGCCGGTCCCAAGCTTGATCCGCTTCGTATGTTCCGCCGCCAGCGCCATGCATACGTAGACGTCGCTGTAGATCATCTGCGAGTCGTAGAACCACGCATGGCTGAAACCGTGATCCTCGGCGATAATCAAATCTTTCCACGCGTCCGGACGTGCCGGATAGGCGATGCCAAATTCCATCGTTCGACCTCCTGATTCTTGATGCACTCATTCGCGTTCGCGGCCTTCGATGTCAAGAGCCGCCCCGCTGCGCCGCCCGCATCGTCGAAAAAAAACGGGCGAGCCGCCGGCTCGCCCGCCTGTCGCATCGCGAAATCCGCCGGTCTATTGCAGGTTGTAATAGCGCTTGGCGCCCCCGGCCAGGACGTTCGCCAGAGTCTGCGGCGGTAGTCCCATTCGTTTGATCATCCCCGGCGCGTCCCAGAAACCATCCAGATGCGGATAGTCGGTCGCCCACAGGATATTGCTCGACCCGATATAGTCGGCTAGCAGTGCGAGTGACTTCTCGACCGGCTCGAACGAGATGAAGCACTGCCGGCGGAAAATTTCGCTCGGCCGCGTCGACAGCCCGGTGTCGTTCATGCCGACGTCGTCGAAGTGGCGATCCATCCGGTCGAGCCATCCCGCCATCCAGCCCCCTCCCGATTCCAGAAATGCAATCTTGAGCCCCGGAAAGCGATCGCAGGGGCCGCACATGATCAGGCTCGTCGCCGCCGCCATCATCTCGAACGTATGGGCCACGCAATGGCGCACCGCGCCGCTCCTCTTGAAGCGGTCCATCGCGAGTGTCGCCTGTCCGCTCTCCGATCCGCCGTGGATTCCGATCGAGAAACCGATTTCCTGCGCCTCGGTCCAGAGCGGATCGTATTCGGGGTCGTGCAGGACGCGCCCGTTGTACGGATTCGGCCGAATGAAGCCGGCGCGAAAGCCAAGTTCCTTCGCCGCGAACCGCATTTCCTGCACCGCCCCCTCGACCGACTGCATCGGCAGCATCGCCGCGCCGAACAGGCGCTCGGGATAAGGTTTGCAATAGTCGGCGAGCCAGCGATTGTAGGCGCGGCACACGGCGGTCGAAAAGTCCGGGTCCTTGGTGGCGCCCAGAAACAGCCCGAGGCTCGGGTACAGAAACGAGGCGTCAATCCCTTCGGCGTCCATGTCCGGGATCCGCGCGTGCGGATCGAAGCCGCCCTTGCGTCCCTGCGAGTAAGGAATTTTCGGCGAGACCTTGCCGTCGCGCGCGCCGATCGCTCCGACCGCGCCGAAAGTTATCTGCTTCTTGCCACGGCCCAAATCGATCGCGTAATCGCCCTCGATGCGGAAAATCTCGCTGCCGTCCCCCGCCGTGATCAGCTTGGGGCAGCCCTCGCGGTACTTCGGATCGATGTACTTTTCCCACAGGTCGGGCGGCTCGCAGATGTGGCCGTCAGCGTCGATGACGTTGTATTCCATGACGTTCA
>JASHZA010000381.1 GCA_030042765.1 Candidatus Binataceae bacterium
GGGAAACCGAGGTCCTCGGGACAGGTGATAAGCGGCAAAAGTCATATCTAATCTCGATTCGCTGTTGGGCTAAATCACAACGCCCGCGACCATCTCCGGCTCCTCCAGCCAGCGTGAAGGTAACAATAGGATGCGGCACACCTTATTGCCGAAGAATCATTAAAAGTAGATCGACGATCCCAAGCGCCGAGATCAGCCCCGCGACCAGGACCGCAAGCGAACGCGGCGTCCGAGGATATTCTGCTCGCAACATTCGCATATTCTGAAAGTACTCGAACGTTGCCAAGACCAGCGAGAAGAGTCCTATGCTCACCAGCGCAATGGCGAACTGCCGTGGTCCGACAAGTCGGCTGCGCTCAACGCCGCGCGGTGCCTCAATCTGGAAGAATTTGTAGACGCTGAACCCGAACGTAATCAGTGAAGTCGCCGTTCTTGTCCACGCCATCATGGTCCTTTCGTAGGCAGCGCATGTGCGTGCAAACGCGAGCTCCGTGGAACGGTCGAATCGTGGCGTACCACCTGCGGCTAGATCTGCCATTCCACTGCCACTGATTTCTCGACTAAGCCCGACTCTGAGAACCGATCACTTCACTCGGTTGTGATCGAAGCTCCGAGAGCAAAATCTGAGTGCTCACCAGCAGCATCCAGATCGGAAAGATGAGCGTGATCCATTTCCAATTCGCGATAATCAGCAGCAGCAACGCGCACCCGTAAGATTCTGTCTTGGTTATAGCTCCGTCCTTGTATCTTGCTCGGGTATCGACGGCGCGGAGACCGTGTCCGATTCAGAGCCTACATTTTTGCGGGAGTTTCCTGCCACCACCAGTCCAATTCGCCGAACGAAAGAAAATGGTCAGCGCTTCGATCCAAGGGCGTCCCGCGCTCTGCAAGAAATTTGGTTGCCGCTAGTCGATTGCCCTAATTGCGGGAGGCTTCCAAGTGCCGTTAAGAATCGACGGCGCCTCTTGCTTGGGCCAATACAGTCGCAACATCGGATTGAAGTCCGCCTTGGGAGCAGGCAACCAGTTGGGTTTCTTAGCTTCCCCGGGGGAATCGGCCTGAAGATACAAATCCACCGACCCATCTGCGTTGGTGACAAACCTGTCGCGCTGGCTGAGGGTGTAACGATTCAGCGAATTCGGGACGAAAAACCAGTGACTGTCATACATCGTCAGTGACCAGAAGCCATTCACTGGCGGCAACTGACCCTTATCGAAGTGCATCACATACTTCTTGGAAGCGCCGTCGTAACGTTTGCCATTCACGTCCACTTTCGAGGTCGGATAGATCGCGTCTTGGGGTCGATTTGCTCCCAGGCCGATCGCTGTGATCAGAGCGCGCTGAGTGTATGCGGTGCCGTAGTCTCCGGTCTTGGTTGTTAAGACCCAGCCGTTGACCGGCTTCATGTGTCTGACGTACTCGACAACTTTGACCGTCGCGAATTTGGGCACGGCTCTTACCAGTTCTTCGTCAAGCAGACCAAGCTTGCTTGGGTCGAAGTTCTGTCCGGGAACGAGACCAATTTTTGCCATCTTGGCGACCATCGGAGCGTCTGCCGCCGACGGCGGATTGTCCTTCATCAGCCGCGCGAGGTAGTTGAAGTAGGTGGCGGTATCCAATGAGTCGACCTGGTCGCGAACGGCCTTCTTCATATCGAGGCTAGCGTCCACTTCCGCAGGTGGCGATGTATACGGCTTGCCGTAGAAGCTCAAGGGCACAACTGAAAACTTGTCCTGCAGCTCGTGCACGGCCTGGTAATCCTCCAGCGTGCCGGTGCAATAGATGCGCCCTAGCATCCAGACGATCGCGGTAGGTGACTTGAGTTCCTTCACTCCGTCAGGCAGTTTACCCGACCATCCGGGTCCGGTGATGGCGTACCGCTGGGCCCGCTCGCCGGTGGTGCGCGACCCCGGAACGGCGAACACGTCAGTCCATCCGTCGAGCATCGGCAGCAGAAAATATCGATTACCCATGTCTGGAACGCTCAGAACCCAAGGCTCCTTCGAGACGTCGAGCCACACGATCGTGTACAGGGTATCGGCGTTCGGCGCCGTGACGTTGTGATTGTCTACGGCGGGATAACTACGAAGCTTTATGAACTGGCCCATCGGCGCATTTGTCGGACCGGCTTCAGCGACGTTGGTAAAGACCCTGCGGGTCATGTCCATGGTCACCAATGGGTAACCGTAGATATATGCTTCGGTTGCGATGTCGAGAGTGTCTTCCGCAAACGCTACCGGGCCAGCCGAAATCGCCAGGACAGAGGCCATCAGGGAGAAAATAAATAAAACCCGGCCGAACCGGCTCACCACCGGGGTGCCAGAATCCATGTGATCCGCCCGCTTCCAGCGCATCGCGCAAATTGCATCCTTTGATCGGCTCATTGCTTTTTCTCCACGACGCTTGCTTAACTAGCCACTTGTATCCAAGACCCGGCATGAAGCGAAAGTAAGACTTCGCTCCGAGCTTGGCCGTGCACGGCTCGAATCGAGTGAAACCGCCGAAAATTGGCAAGCACTAATCAACCATTGAAAATGCTTGGGTTATGCGCATGCACCATCGGAAATGACCCTTTCAATTTCTCGCACCACGCTTGTCAACTCCAGGGGTTGCCGGCAAGAGTGACGCTGAACATCAGTTGACGGCCAGACGGTGTTTCGCCGGTGCCGAACTCTTCGTAGTAGCGCAAATCGAAAAGACCGTACTTGGTTTAGTAGCTGAAGAGCAAAGCCCGCGGCATAGACCTGCATGTTAGTCTCCTCCAGCCGATGAATTACCGTACTTTCTTCGGGTGTTGTCGCGCTCACGCTGACCTGATTGTCAGTGGTTTGCCATTGCGCATATCCCACAGCTCCCAACGTAACTTCTTTGAAGATGTTGCTTGGAAGTTTCAGAGTTTTGCCTGCGCCCCACTCAAACGGAACCTCGTCACCGAGGGTATACGGGCGGCCATTCTGCGAGGCATAGAGCTCGTAATGGGTGTACATTGAGAGTGACCACGTACGCTCCGGATCGGCGTAAAGGATACCACCAAGACCTAGTAAACCCGCCCAGTTGCCACTGCCCACATTTACCTTCGCATCGGCGTTGTACGGACCCGTCGGCGCGAAGAAGCTGCCCGAGACGATTGTGTCGAGCTGCTTAAAATGCCAGCCGAGATCGATCGGTTCGAAGTAGATGTCGGCAATACTACCCTTCGTCAAGCCGCCAGAGCTCGATGTGGTAGGCCCGAGGAGAGTTTGCGAGGTTCTGAAGCCACGGGAGCAGGAGCACCGGTTGGATCGATGCCGCGCCGCTAGTACCGGCGATCGCAAACGGGACATCTATCAGCGCACCGTAGGTGGCGTCAATGAAAGGAATCTTGAACGGCGTCACCAGCCAGAAAATATTCTGATCAACAAATAGATCGAGGCTCCCGCTTGCACCGAAGTGTGCGCCCAGGCAGAGCCTCCCGGTCGGACCACATCTCACCGGACCGGTTTCGATAAATCCATCATCCGAGGCCGTATAATAGGACCAGAGGTTTTGATAAAGAACGCCCTCCGGTGGCTGCTGTGCGCCTAACATGCCTACGGTCCCAAGAAGGTAGTCGCCGTGCTGAGCGCGCGCGGGTGTCGAGAAGAGGGGCAGGACTGAAAGACATAGAAATGTTAGTGAAATGACGCGACATGCGGTGTGGTTCCTTCTTTGCACGCAGCCGGCATTTCCTCTCAGCTGCTCACAGAGTTCATACATGACGTCATCTCTTTAAATTTCTGTCGACGATTAGTCCGGGGTTTATGGCGCCCGCAGCGGCAATATGCAAACTCGTCGCTAAACGTTCCAAAACCTTCGGCCAGTTTCTTTGTGTCCTTCGGTGTCTACTTCGGGATACCGGTGTGAAAATCAGGTCTTTGTGTCCACTGGTCGTTGGAAAAGCAGCCTAGACAGCGACCCTTCCCCCATTGCGTGGTCGATCTCCTGAAGAGTCAGGTAAGTACCCACGACGAGACTGATCAATAGCACTAGTCCGAGAAAGCGGTGGCCGTTGCTATTAGCGATCATGAAATCGATGGCTGCACCGAGGCTTCCTTCCTTGCGGTAGGTCTCGAACATTCGTTCTCCTATCCCCAACAGAATCACGACCAATGCATAGATGAGGGTCTTGCTTGCGATCACCACGATCCGCCGATGAGTCTCGAACCTGTATCCCGATTGAGCCCAGTCCAAAAGCGGGACCACTTTGCCCAAGATTAAAGCCGCGACTGCGGCTTTAGCGAAGGCCGAATATTCGATGGAGTACTGTGCCACGAACAGCTTGAACAGTAAGAAAAGGAGTCCGAACGCACTGAAGAAGAATAGGACCTTGGGAGCCAGATCGCGGAACAGCTCCGCCACCAACCTTCCCGCCGCGGCCGGCACGCTTCTCAGAAGGTTTTGCTGGGGCAGATTCATAAGCGCAGGCTAATTGCTCTCCGTCGACCGCGAATCGTCGCTCTTAACCGATAGGTCTGCTAGTTCTTCGGCCAGAATCGGCACGCCAAGATTGCACGCCTGCACGCCCTGGACGACACACAGTTTGAGCACTTCCATGATCTCTTCCACTATTGCCCCGGCCTGCAGGGCGTTATGGATGTGCCGCCGAGTGCCGGGCGCGTACATGTGCGTGTAGGACGCGTCAAAGGCGATGCTCAGCAATTCGGTTTCCTTAGCCGACATTATGCCGCTGCCGTAGATCCCCGCGCCGGTTGCCATGAATTCGTCAGTCCAGATCGGGTCGAGTTGATAAAACGGATCCCACGCCGCATTCCACTGCCCGATCGCCTTCATCTTGTCGCATGCTGGAGTTGCAGCGCCGGCTTTGGGCGCCGGTTGCTTCCCTGCCGCTTTCGCTTCCTCGAGCAGAATTGGCGCACCGAGGCTGCATGAATGGATGGACATCACTGATGCGCACTTGAGAACAAACAAAATTTCCTCACGGCTCGCCCCCGCATCGAGCGCGGCGCGGATGTGTCGGCGCGTACCTTCCGGGTTGAGGTTGGTGCAGGCGGCATTCAACCCGACGCCGACGAGCTCGACGAACTTGCGTGGCAAGACACCTGACGTCCATGGGTTAGTCGTCATCCTTGCGCAGATCTCGGCCCATCCGGGATCCCACTTTCGAAGTTGCTCGAAAGCACTGTCCCACGGCCCGGTTGGGGCTGGTCGATCTGAACTAGCCATGTAATTCCCCCTGCCGAGTCCAGCTCCCGTCTCGGAAGCTAAACTCGGTCACAAACTGTGTGGTCCCAGCGCCCGTCGCAGTTACAGGATGCTCGTTGGATTCGAGGGCGCTGTCGCCTTGGGCAGGCGTCCGTCGGTGTCGTAGGTCAGGAACCCCTTCTGGCCTTCGGCGCGATTCGGCGGCAGCCCCAGCTTGAAGAGTGTGTCTTGGACGCTGTCGTACCAGACGCCTATCTTCATGATGTCGCGGGCTTCGTCAGCCGTCGCCACCTTGCGCCCGAAGTGCTCGGCCGTCTTGACCGCCCACTCGACCTGTTTCACCGACTCCCAGCGCTGTTTATTCATGTCCCAGAGGTTGTCCTCGTTACCGACACGCACGTGAGCGCCAAGAATGGTCGCCAAGGTCTGTATCGCGATGTTGCCGCGCATACTGCTCCAGAACGTCACGCTGCTCGACCCGTGCGGCGTGCGGCGAAGCATCTCCATCCAATCGAAGGGATTACGGCCCATGGAGCCACCTCCGTAGCCGCACAGCGCCACATTCAGGGGTCCCATGTACACGCCAGTGCGGATCAGCCGCTCAATGATCTCGAGTTGGTGGACGTGGCCGGGCACGAAGTAGGGCTGTATACCGTTCTTGCGCAGCCGCTTGAGGTGTTCGATGTAGAATGCTGGCGTCGAATCCACCACCATGCCGCTCCAGGCGGCCTGCACCTTCGGATCGTTAAGGTGCGTCCCCGTCACATCGCCCGGCACGAAGGCCATCGTGACGTCCCAGAGCGTCGTGCCGGTGGTTACGGTGACGCAGTCTGGTTTCGGATTCAGCTCGGTGAGCATATGGCGGGTGTCGTAATCGAGCCACTTGGCCTTAGCTTCGTCCGTATGGGGAGCAAAGGAGATTGAACCGCCAACCTGGAGGATCATCTTGGGCACGGCGTGTCTCAGCCGCCCAATAAAGTAGTTGTATTCGTCAAAATTTGTTGAGCCCTGACCGGTCTTCGGATCGCGCACGTGGACGTGCAACATCGTGGCGCCGGCGTTGTAACAATCGACCGCGCGCTGAACCTGCTCGTCCCAGCTAAGCGGGATGTCGCAGTCTCCGGGCAACCACTCGGGGCCGAATGGGGCCGCCGTGATGATCAGCGGCTGCATGTTCTCCGGGAACAATGAATCGTCGGTGAAATACATAAAGACAATCCTTTCATCGTTATTCTCGATCGAAACTAGTGTCGGAGCACTTCCCTACGGCAAAAAGGACTCGCCCTTTTTTCTTCGAGCCGCAAAACGCCAGGCATAAACTACCCCACCAGCCGGTCTTCGTAATCGGCAGCGCTCTTCGTTCCCTCAGGAAGCAATAGACTCAAGAGGCAGCCGGGGCTCGGCCCTGCAGTTCGACCAGACGGGTGGTTATCCTCTGCGCCCAGTAGTCAATTGCGTTTTCGGCGTCCCCCCATTGGAACGACGCGGCGCCCTTGATTCCCATCCCGCCTGCTCGCTGATCGACTGCTTCGGCCAGCAGTTCGCCCGTCGTGGATTCTGTGGCCTTCATCTCAGCCTCGGCTGAGCCGACAAACGCATAGCTGCCGGTTGCGAGTGACTGAATCCCATTAAGCACGCGCGCCTGCGGAACGATCACCGAGATGCTGCGCAAGCCGGGAGTTACCGTGGTGGCGTCCATCAGGGCTACGCGCAGGGTGAGAACATCCGGACCCGGTTGATCGACAAGCGTGAAGCTCTTCGCAAGATCCTCCCGCAGTTTGTTGTATGCATACCCTGTCAACATCTGCTGGTCAGAGGTCGAGACTTTCGAATCTTCAGCTGCCCAGAACTCGACCGGCATCAGCTGGATCTTCGTGTACTTGGCCCATTGCGCATCCGGGTTGATGTAAACCAGCGCTGCCCCGCCCTCGGGTCCGGGTTGCAGCTTGGACGCATCGGGTCCCATAAAACTCGTTACCGCCGGCGGCAGGGCGCCTCCAGACTCTAGTGCCTTGGCGGCTTCGGGCTTGCTCTCGACGGTCGTCGAGCACGCTGAGATGGCAAAGCACAGCATCGCTGCAACAGTGGAAGCTACAAGCAATGGTCGTTTCATTCTTAAAACTGATTCCCTATCTTCGTTAATGCGATTCATTTCCATTGGCATCACTCGTTGCATCCCTGGCTCGGCGGCAGCCTCGCTCCCTGAGGAGAAAAGAACCGACGCGGGTCCCTATGGCTGCGTTTGTCACCTTCGTCCCGGCAAAAAAAGCTACCTTGCGACCCGCTAAACGTGCACTCGTCCTAAGCGATTGCAGCGCGCGGATGGCTACGGAATCAGTCCGCACTCAAACAATTTGTTCGCGATCGGAGCCGCCACACGGTTGATAAATTCCTGGCGCATCTGCGGGTTCTCGTGCAGAATTTGAATCGCGTGCTGCTCCTCCGGGCCGTGTGGCTGATTCCGCTGCACTGCGATTTGTTGACAAGATGATTGCTGATACTTTTGGACTACCCGATTGGCCACCATATCCAGGACCGGGAACTGCCCGCCCTGCGCGTATGCGACCGAGCCACCATATAATCCCGCCAAGGTAGCCGCGAGCAAGACCAGACTTCGTTTAGGCATAACGTATCCTCCGCTGTCGAAGTTAAGGTTGACGATTCCAATCGTGCACTCTCCGTGGCGTCGTGAGAGTTACGTCCGAAGCGGCTAGCTCAAGCGGCCTCCTTGCTACGCCAAGCCCATTCCACGAACGGAATTGGCAACTATGGTTGGCTCACCGTGTAGACCACCTGGCTGCCACTGTAATAGGGCCGATAGTAGGTGCCGTTGGACACGTAGTAGGTTGTCCCCCCAACGGTTGTTGGATAAGCGTTCGGCGGTACCGAATATACTGTCGCACCGACGGGCGGTGGCGCCGGAGGATAGTAGTAGCTTGGTGGAGCCGAAGGTGCGGCCTGCACGATCGTTGTGGACGGCTGCCTGGCCTGCGACATCATCGACCCGACCGCCATCCCTCCAATCGCACCGAGCGCCGCCGCTCCAGCCTCCGACCCGCCAGAAGAACCGCCGCCGCAGCATCCCGATGATGAATAAGGACCGTCGCCGACGTTGTTGTTCACCGTTGTCAGCGTTTGGTTGTGCATCGACTCCTCGGCGTGCAGCTGGTTCTCCTGAAGCTCGTTAGCTTCGTTGTACTTTTGTTGTTGGGCATAGAGGGCCGTCTTCTGGTTGGAGTTCATGCTCGAATAGGAACCATACGAACCCGGCGGCTTGTTGTACTGGTTATATTGGTTGTAGCTCTGAGAAGAGTATGAGGAAGGCGGCTTGTACTGGCTGTACTGCGACGAGGAAGAGCCGTTGTATGTTTGGCTTGAAGACGAGGGAGGCTTGTACTCGCTGGAACCCTCAGACGACGAAGGCGGCTTGTAGGATTGATAGCTTGACTTGTTTTCCCAGGGGTTGCCGCTCGGAGAGTAACTGTGCGACCCGCCAATGTTCCCGCCGCCGAAGCCGTCTCCCCCGAAGTGGCTGAAGTTACCTCCCGCGCGGTTGAAGCCGCCCCCGCCACCGCTGCCACCATTCCAGCGCGCGAAGGCTGGTTGAGCTGCGATCAGGCCGATGCCCACTAGCAAAGCGAATGGAAGCCACTGGCGGCCAATACAACAACTAGGTGCGCTACTCACGGTTTGGTCTCCTCGGGCTTCTTGAATTCGATACGAATGGCCTTGCCTGGGATGCTCGCGTGAAACTTGGCCGCGGGAATTTTTGCGGGAAACTTCCAGTCCGAGAGCACCGCCGCCCACTGCGGTGCCCCCAGCTGAGTGCGGTAGTTGATAAGGATCTTGCGCGGCAGAGGTCGGCCTGTATGGGGTAGCCAGACCTGCCAGTCTGCGCTTTTCTCCGTGAAGGCGAGGTGATCACAGGCAGTTCCTTCAACGTCATTGACCCCAACGTAGACGCCGAACAGGATATCCTTCGAAATGCCGCACGGATCGCTGGCCGCTAGATCGCTCAGCGGGATCGACAGCTTGTATTTGGCGGCACTCTCAAGCATTCCGTCGATCGTGGGAGGCATCGGCGCGGCCGCGTAGGCCATGTGCGGCGGATCGAAAATCGTAAGTGTATTGCCGTTGTACCAAAGGTCCTTCGCTCCAAGGTCGCTGTTGTAGGTTATGGCGAATCCATCAGGACGCTGAACCGCGTAATCGGCGGCGCCGGAGAACTGAAGCTTGACGTTGTGCCGGAGCACCTGGTCAAAGACAATCTCCGCGTGGAACGTGAAAGCATCGGCCGAACTCAGCTCGCCACAGGCCCGGCGCAGGAGTTTCTCCGCTAGCGGAGAAATCTTCGGAGCTTCTAGTGTCGGCGCCGGGGCCATTGGCGTCGGCGCGTGTGATGCGCCTTCCTGCGCAGCGCTTGGCATCTGAGGCTTTGGCGATTCTTGTGCCCCTGCCAGCCCTGACACGAGTATGACCGCCAACCCGGGCATCAACCACTTTGCGATCGGTCTAATCATTTCTCTTCGCCTGTTGCACGATTGGGCGGGGCCGTGAGCCAATTGTCTGCCCGGAAAACGCCGATGCGCGATTCCGCGATCCTAACGACCGCCCTGACGATCCGACGACCACATCATCATTCCTTCACCATCAGCCTGTTCATCCGCATCGGTAGAAACCCGCAAAATGCCTCTCAGCTAGTAATGTGCCAAACGTAGTTTCAGACTGAGCCTCGGTGATAGTCCGTGTAATCCGCGATTTCGTTTCGAACTACGCCATCTGCTGGAGCTATCGGACACAGAGCGCACCATTTGGATACACTCTTGCGCTATGGTCAAGGCCCCTCCCTTTTCCGTCCGTCGAACGCTTCAGGTTGCAGGCCGCTAGCATTCGCATCGAGACTATTGGGTTCTTGCATCGTGCGAATGGCGCCAATTTGTGTTCGAAGATTTGGAAAGCCTGGCGGCGGCTCGCTTTGGCCGACCTGTTCTTGCCGTTGCCTAAGAATCATGAGATTGATTCGGGCGGCTGAATAGTCCGGGGCAACCTGCAGTATGTGCGTCCATATATCTCGCGCGCAGATCGCGTCCCCCATTTCAGCGCAGATTGTCGCGTTTGTATTGGCCGCATCAAGGTCTTCAGGTGCCAAGCGGCGCGCCGCGGCTATCTCGCGAAGTGCCTCAAGTAGCCTATGTTCCTTCTCATAAGCAAGGGCGAGATTGTAACGCGCCTCGGCATGGTCGCGCCCAAACAATACTGCGTTCTCGAGCGCCACGGTTGCTTTTTCCAGATCATGCTGGCTGAGGTAGGCAAGCCCCAGATTCAACCACAGGTCCCACTGCCTCAAACCTAGACGTAGAGCCGTACGGTATTCGCCGATCTCTTCGGGGACACGCCCGACCATGCCGTACGCAAACCCCAAGTGATAGTGCGCCCTGGCATCGCCTCCGTTCGAGCGCAGAAGCCTGCGATGTAGAGCTATCGCGGTTGGGTAATCTTCGATTCCCAGGGCGGCGTCCGCAGCCACATCACACACTCGTTCGTCTGCGGCCCTTACCACTTGGTTTAGAGGCGCTAGAGCCAGGACCAAGAACATCGCCACGGTGAAATAAATATTTGTTCTCACGAAGAACAACCGGGCTACCAGGCCGTATTGGGAGCGCTGCCTCGCAGACGCGGAATATAGAGACTGATTGGCACACGAGCATCGATCAGATTCACCTGTGCGAAGGGATATACGAGCACCCCTCTTTCTGCGGTCAGGGTTTCGGAATCCATTAATCGTGACTGCCACAACAGGTACTCGGCCTCCACCTGATATCGAAAGAATCGTGTTTCTTTCGAAGAGTCGTCCAACATAGAGGCCGGTCCCGAAGTTTCTGGATCAGACCCGAGCGCGCTCAATACATTACCGTTGGCGTAGTTGGCGCCGGGATGAACGTCAGCCGCTGAGGAACTCACCGGCTTCAGTTCGACGCTGAGAAGCGAACCGAAAGTCTCGCTGGTGCCTCGATTCAACCTGAGTTGCCGATGCGAGGTTCCATAAGAGTCGACGGTTTCAGGCGACCACCAACCATTCGAAGGACTGGAGACGGAGGTTGCATCGCTTAGCCCGAGTTCATGGCCTTGAGCAACCGTTGTTCCCATCAACACGGTCGCGAACAGAAACATTGCCGGCAGCAGCCCTCGACCCGATAGGAACAAAGAGACCGCGCGATTGCCCATCCCGCGACGACAAAGCATCTTAGGACTGAAACGGACGCCTCCGAGGCTTGTCGCGGCTGAGTTGGGTCTGGCCGGGGATTGATTGGTGCGCTTTGTCATGTTCGCCACCTCCCTAAATCGAGACAGAAAGGTAGACGTGGCGGCGGTTTAAGTCTTAAAAGTCATCTGTGATTTCGATGTAATTTTCATGGAATTGTGCAACTCGTCGATGCGTCAGCAGCAAGCCCATGAATAGACCCGGTTTCTTTTTTGCTCCGTTTCGCCTCGATCCCGTGAACGCGCAGCTCCGGCGCGGTGATCGCGAAATAGTCTTACGGCCGAAAACCTTCGATGTTCTGTGCTATCTGGTGGAACATCCGGGCCAACTCGTGACCAAGGCGATGCTCCTCGATGCCGTTTGGTCAGGCATAGTCGTTGGCGATTCGATGCCTGCCACTTGTGTGAAGGAATTGCGCAAGGCGCTGGGTGACGAAGCCAGGAAGCCTCGTTTCATTGAGACCGTGCACCGCCGTGGCTACCGCTTTATCGCTAAGGTCACCAACGCGGGAACTCCCCAGGCGACGCCTCGGTCGCCAGATGTGTCGCAGGGTCCCAAGCCGATAATGATCGGCCGCGAGGAGGAGCTTGCAAGGCTGCAAGGATGGTACTCGCAAGTGTGCCACGGCCGGCGGCGCGTAGTCTTCATTGCCGGGGAGGCGGGTATCGGCAAGTCCACCTTCGCTCAGGCGTTTCTTGATTCAATTGGCCGAGAATCCCCGCGCCGCATCGGGCGCGGCGAGTGCGTCGAGCAGTACGGCTCTGGTGAGCCCTACATGCCGGTCCTAGAGGCTCTTAGTCGGCTCGGCCGGGAACGCGGCGGTGAGCGAATCGTCGAGCTTCTCCGCAAGTTCGCGCCGATGTGGCTTGCACAAATGCCTGGACTAATGAGCGTGGAAGAGCGTGCGCGGCTACAGAGGGAGACTCAGGGCGTCACGCAGCAGCGTATGCTGCGGGAAATAACGGAGGCGCTCGAGGCGCTAACCGCAGAATCGCCGATGGTTTTGCTGCTCGAAGATTTGCATTGGAGCGATTTTTCGACGCTAGAACTGATTTCCGCAGTCGCGCGGCGCAAAGAGTCCGCGTGTCTGATGGTCGTGGGAACGTACCGGCCAGTGGAGATGCTCCCGAGCGATCATCCTCTGCGCACGATGAAGGAGGAACTCGAACTCCATCGCTACTGCGAAGAGTTGCGGCTTAGGCTGTTGAATAAACAAGAGGTCGCCAGTTACCTGACCAGGCGTCTTCCAGGTAATGAAGCACGCCAATTGAGCCGGCTCGCTCCCGTCATTCACGAGCGCACGGACGGCAATCCCCTGTTCATGGTGAATGTGGTCGATTATCTGGTCGAGGCGGGACTGCTTGCAGCTTCGTCTGCAGAATCACAGATGATTGGCATCGTTCGTCTTGATGCGCCGCGCAGCGTCCGGCAAATGGTCGAGCGCAACCTCGAGCGCCTGAAGGCTGACGAACAGACGGTGCTTGAAGGCGCGAGCGTAGTCGGCGCCGAATTTTCAGCCGCATCAGTTGCAGCGGCGCTCGAGCGCCCACAGACGGAAGTCGAAGCGTGCTTCACGCGCTTATCCCGACATGAACAATTCATCAGCACGCAGGGACCTGTCGTGTGGCCCGACGGCACCATTGCGGCCGGCTTCAGATTTCAGCACGCGCTTTATCAGGAGGTGCTCTACGAACGCCTCTCAGTGAGCCACCGGCTGGAGCTTCATCAGCGCATCGCCATTCGCGAGGAAGCGGGATACGGCGAGCGGGCTGACGAAGTAGCCGTTCAGCTGGCACATCACTACAGCCTGGCCAACGTCAAGACAAAAGCCCTCCAATATTTTCAACTTGCGGGCGAGCGCGCAGCCACGCGCGGCGCGATGGTCGAAGCGGAGGAGCAGTATCGCTGTGCTCTCAAACTCCTTGGGGAGTTGCCGGAGACCGTCGAGCGCGACCGCCGTGAGCTCGAACTTCAGTTGGCGATCGGGCCGGCGTTAATCGCTGTAAAGGGATGGGCCACTGCAGAAACAGAGCGGACTTACACTCGCGCTCGGGAGCTTTGCGACCGATTGGGTGATTTACCGGAGCTTTCCCCGGCTCTCTTCGGTATCTACGCCGTGTACCTGGTTCGAGGGGACGTGAAGAGTTCCAGGGCGTTGGCCGAGCAGCTCATGCGACGCGCGAAGAGCGCTCAGGATTCTGTGGCAATGCTTTATGCTCGGATTGCTCTCGGCGTTACTTCTTATTTCATGGGTGATTTCCTTGCTGCCCTCGAACACCTCGAAGCGGGTATCTCCACTTACGATCCTGAACGTCATCGATCGCTGGCCCTGCGTTATGGGTTTGATGCTGGGGTATGGTCGCTGTGCTACACATCTGCGTCTCTTTGGCTGCTCGGTTATCCTGACCGAGCCCTCAGGCGCAGCGACGAAGCGCTCGCGCTGGCTCAGAAGCTGTCCCATCCTCTGATGCTGGCTCAAGCCGAACTCTGGGCCAGCATTTTACGACAATTCCGCCAGGAAGCGGGCGTCCTTATCAGGATTACGGATAGCCTCATAAGACGCTCTACTGAGCACGGGCTGAACAATTGGCTGGATTGGGCGAGTCCTCTGCATGGTTGGGCCGAGGCGGTACTCGGGCATCATGAAGAGGGAATCGGTTACATACTAAAGAGCCGCGCGGCGCTAGATGAAAAGGGCGCGCGGGTTTGGTGGCCATATTTCTCGTGCTTGCTTGCTGAAGCGTACATGAAGGCCGACCGCATCGACGACGGACT
>JASHZA010000382.1 GCA_030042765.1 Candidatus Binataceae bacterium
TTCCATTCCATTGACTTCAGCGCCGGGCTCGCCGCCTCTTTGACCTTGGCCCGCTCCCACAGGTCGTGCAAAACGGCGCGCCGCCCGAGCTCCTGTGCAAACGTGTGGCGAAACTCCACGTCCGCGTAAAGCTTCTTCTGCGCCTCGGGCGGCGTGTCGCCGAAGGCCGGCTTCATCGAATTCATGGTTGCGAAAAGGAACGGATTGCGCAGGTTGAATTCGATGATGAGCGGGCGCGCAGCGACCTGCGGACGGCATCCCCGCTCGATCAACGGCGCGACCTTCTCTAGCGTCTCAACCCAAGCCTGGGGCGCATCGTCGCGGTCGCGCAGGTTGAGCCAAGTGACCGGCCGCCCGCTTGAAGATGAGAGCAATTCGAGCAAGGCGTACTCCCGATCGGAAACCGTACTCGGCTGTTTGGTCAGCGCAATTTCGATCGCGCCGCGGCCGAGTTCGCGCAACGCCCCCGCGTACGACCGCAACTCTTCATCGCTGGCCAGCCGGCACGCCAGCGGCTGCGCCTTGTAACCCAGATGTTGCGGCATAACCGTCAGCGAAAATCCGAACGCGCCTGCCCCCACCGCCTCGCGCAACAATCCGCGAATCCGGGCGGTCTCCTCCTCCGTCGCCGCGCGCGCCATCGCCTCCTCGCCCATCACGAAATGACGAAACGGCGAGAGCGCCGCAAGAAAGCCGGCGTTGATGCCGAGCCCGCGGCGGTCCGCCGCGTCCATGTATTGCGGGAAGGTCTCCCAATCCCAGGTAATTCCGCGGCTGAGAACATCGTGCGGAATCGCTTCCACGTGCACCAGGTTCCAGGCCGCAACGTCGCGCTCGGCAGGCTTGCACGGCGCGAGTCCGACTCCGCAATTGCCCATGATCACGGTGGTCACGCCATGCCACGACGAGCAGGTCACGAGCGGATCCCAGCAGATCTGGGCGTCGTAATGCGTGTGCGGGTCGATGAAGCCCGGCGCGACGATGAGGTCGGACGCGTCGATCACGCGCGCCGCGCCGTTCCCCAGCTTGCCGATCTCGGCGATACGGCCGCCCGCCACCGCGATATCGCCGCGGTAGGCTCGCATCCCGCTGCCGTCAACGATCGTTCCATTTCTGATCAGCAAATCGTGAGGCATCGCCATTGGACCTCCTCGCGCCGGCTTCTGCCTTGTGCGTAGGCCCCAGGGCGCGCAAAGTCAAGGCGCGACAGCCCTGTCGCGCGGTTTGACGCGCCCGCGGAAATGGTTAAGTTGAACGTGCCCGCTGCCTTTTCGGCGCGGGCCGGTGACGCGGAGCGAAGATCGTGAACGGCCCTTTGTATTTCCTCGAGAAAGTTGCGCGCGCAACCGTCAGTATCCACGCCCAGGTCCCGCAGGAGCATCCCTCGGTCGCAATGGGACTCGGCAACGACCGCCGCGGCACTGGTACCATCGTCAGCCCCGACGGCCTGATCCTCACCGTCAACTACGTCATCATCGGCGCACAGAACGTGATGGTGACCCTCGTCACCGGCGAACAGCTCCCGGCACGCATCGTCGCCCGCGATTTCACCACCAGCATCGGCCTCCTCCAGATCGAGGGGCGCAACCGTCCGTTCGTCGATGTCGTCTCATCCGCCAACGCGACGCTCGGCGAGGACGTCTTCATCGTCTCGAGCGTCGGAGGCGAGAAACGCTGCGCCGACACCGGCTTCATCACCTATCTCGGACCTTACGAAGCCGCGTGGGAATTCGTCCTCGAACGCTGCGTATGCATCTCCGCTTCAGCCCTCAACGTCGGCCTCAGCGGCGGACCGATTTGCAATTCCACGGGAGAGCTGCTCGCGATCTCCTACCTGAATTTCCCCGACCTCGTACGCCCGATCCTCGGCATCCCCGGCGAATGTTTCCTCTCCGGACGCGACGAACTCGTGCAGCACGGCCATCGCGTGAGCACGCCGCGCAAGCTCTGGATCGGCCTCTACTCTTACACCCTGCGCGAACACGTCGTGATCGCGGGCGTGATGCCCGGCAGCCCAGGCGAGAAAGCGGGGTTGAAACAGGGTGACCTCGTGCTCAGCGCCGACGGCCGCGAAATTCACGAACGCAAGGCGCTTTACGAGGTGATCAACCGCCATCGGCCCGGCGAACACATCCAGCTCCGCATCATGCGCAATAACCAGGTTCACGACCTCGCCGTATCCGCCATCGTCGTCGACGACTACCTCGGCTAGATCAGCCCGGGCGCCGATTCCCGCTCGCTACACGTCTTTGAACTCGCGCTTGGATTTGCGATCCTCGATCGCCGCCTGCGCCGCCGCCAGCCGCGCCACCGGCAGCCGGAACGGCGAACACGACACGTAATCCAGCCCCAGCTTGTGGCACAGCCTGACGCTCGCCGGATCGCCGCCATGCTCGCCGCAGATCCCGATCTTGAGCTTCTTGTTGGCCTTATGGCCCCGCTCGATCGCGATCCGCATCAACCCGCCGACCCCTTCCGCATCCAGTTCCTGGAACGGATCCTTGCGGTAAATCCCTCGCGAGATGTAGTCGCCGAGGAACCTCGCCGAATCATCGCGCGAAAGCCCGTAGGTCATCTGCGTCAGGTCGTTGGTGCCGAAGGAAAAAAACTGCGCGACTGCCGCGATCTGGTCCGCCTCGATGCACGCGCGCGGCACCTCGATCATCGTGCCGATCAGGTACGGCAGCTTCCCGTTGCGGCTCGCAATTCCGCTCGCCACTTCCCGGATATCGGACGCCAGCAGCTCGAATTCCTTGCGCTCCCCAATCAGCGGCAGCATGATCTCCGGAATCGCCGCCACTCCCTCCGCCCGCAATTCCATCGCCGCCTCCAGGATCGCGCGCGCCTGCGCCTGGTAAATTTCCGGATAGCTCACGCCCAGCCGCGATCCGCGATGCCCCAGCATCGGATTGAACTCCTGCAAATTGTCGCGAATCTGCTTAAGGCGATCCGGGTCCGCTCCGGTGCTTTCGGCCAGCTTGCGGATCTCCTCGTCATCCTTGGGCAGAAACTCGTGCAGCGGCGGATCGAGCAGCCGGATCGTAACCGGCTTCCCCGCCATCTCGCGCAGGATCGCGATAAAATCGCCCTTCTGCATCGGCACGATCTTCTCGAGCGCCCGCGCCCGCGCCGCCTTGTCCTCCGCCATGATCATTTCGCGCACCGCCTCGATCCGGCCGGGCCCGAAGAACATGTGCTCGGTCCGGCACAGCCCGATCCCTTCCGCGCCGAACTCGCGCGCGATCCTTGCATCCGTCGGCGTGTCCGCGTTCGCGCGCACTCCCAGCCGGCGCTCCTGGTCCGCCCACTTCATGAACTTGCGGAAATGCTCCGACATCTCCGGCCGCACCGTCGGTACCCGCCCTGCTATGACCTCGCCGGCCGACCCGTCCAGCGTCAGGTATTCGCCGCGCCGAATCACGCGATCGCCCGCTTTGAGCACGCCCTGCCCGTAGTCTATCTCGAGCGTCGAGCATCCCGCGACGCAGCACTTGCCCATCCCGCGCGCCACTACCGCCGCATGGCTGGTCATGCCGCCGCGCGCCGTCAGTATCCCCTCCGCCACCTGCATCCCGTGAATATCCTCGGGCGAGGTTTCGATTCGTACCAGGATCACCGGACGGCCGGCGCCCTCCACCACGATCGCCTCGTCCGCAGAAAAAACTACCTCGCCGTAGACTGCGCCGGGCGACGCCGGCAGCCCCCGCGCGATTACCTCCTTGGCCACCGACGGATCGAGCCGCGGATGGAGCAGTTGTTCGAGCTGCGTCGGTTCCACGCGTGTCAGCGCGGCGCGCCGGTCGATCAGCTTTTCCTCCGTCATTTCGACCGCCGCGCGCACCGCCGCCGCCGCCGTACGCTTGCCCGTGCGGGTTTGCAGCATGAAGAGCCGCCCGCGCTCGATCGTGAACTCCATATCCTGCATGTCGCGGAAATGCTTTTCGAGCCGTCCGGCGACGTTGAGCAGTTCCTTGAAGACTTTCGGAAAACTCTCCTCGAGCGTGGCATAGCGCGCCGCGCGCTCCGCTTCGCTCACGCCGTTGCGCTCCGCCCACTTCCGCCCCGCCGCGAGACTGATCTGGAGCGGCGTGCGGATTCCCGCGACCACGTCCTCGCCCTGCGCGTTGGGCAGGAACTCGCCGTAAATCCCGCGTTCTCCGGTTGACGGGTCGCGCGTAAAGGCCACCCCGGTCGCGCAGTCCGAGCCGAGATTCCCGAAGACCATCGATTGCACGGTGACCGCCGTCCCCCAGTCACCCGGGATATTGTTGAACTTGCGGTACGCCACCGCGCGCTCGTTGTTCCACGATCCGAACACCGCCCCAATCGCCTCCCACAACTGCTCGCGCGGATCCTGCGGCAGGTCCCGCCCGACGCGGCTGCGAATCAGCGCCCGGAACTCGTCCACCAGCTCCTTCAGATCGTCGACGCCCAGCTCGACGTCCTCCTCGACGCCGCGCGCGGCCTTCTTGCGCTCGATGATCTCCTCGAACGGATCGCGATCGTTCTTGTTCTCCGGCTTGAGCTTCAGCACCACGTCGCCATACATCTGGCAGAACCGCCGGTACGAATCCCACGCGAACCGCGAATTCGCGCTCGCCGCCTCGAGCCCCGTGACCGTCTCGTCCGTCAGCCCGAGGTTGAGAACCGTATCCATCATCCCCGGCATCGAGACCCGCGCACCCGATCGGACCGAAACCAAAAGCGGGTTTTTCGCGTCGCCGAACTTGCGCTCGAGCGCCTTCTCGATCCGCGCGACGCTCTTCGCCACCGCCTCGTTCAGCCCCTTGGGATACTTGCCCTTATGCTCGTAAAAGTAATTGCAGACCTGCGTCGAGATCGTGAAGCCCGGCGGCACCGGCAGCTTGAGCGACGCCATCTCGGCCAGGTTGGCGCCCTTGCCGCCCAAAAGGTCGCGCATCCCGGACCGCCCTTCCGCCGTCCCGCCTCCGAAAAAATATATCTCAGGATGAACCCGTGCCATTTTTGAATTAATCTCCCACGAATTTGTCCGACTCGAGAAAGCGCTGTACCGCAGCGCCACGGCATGTTCCGAGGCCTTTCGCTCAGCGATACCACCCGATACGTTCGACCAGCGTTCCCACCAGACCCGAAATTGGTACGCGCACCTGCTGCGTCGTGTCGCGATCGCGCAACGTCACCGTATCGTCTTCCATCGTCTGATGATCGATCGTCACCCCGAACGGCGTCCCCACTTCGTCCATCCGCCGGTAGCGCCGTCCGATCGAACCAGCCTGATCGTACGCCACCATGAACCAGCGCTGCAGCATCTCACGCACCGCATGCGCCTTCTCCGGATGACCGCCCTTGCGTAGCAGCGGATACACCGCCACCTTGATCGGGGCCAGCCGCGGGTCCAGCCGCAGCACGATCCGCTCCTCGTTCTCGACCACGTCCTCGTCGTATGCGTCGAGCAGAAAGGCAAGCATCGTCCGGTCCACTCCCGCCGCCGGCTCGATCACCCACGGATGGTAGCGGCTCTTCGCCTCCTCGTCGAAATAGGTCAGGTCCTTGCCGCTGTACTTCTCATGCTGGTCGAGATCGAAACTGCCTCGCCGCGCGATCCCTTCCAGCTCGCCCCACCCGAACGGATACAGAAACTCGACGTCGGTGGTCCCGCGCGAATAGTGCGAAAGCTCCTCCGACGCGTGCGGCCGCAGCCGCAGATGTCCCGGCTTAATCCCGTGCTTCACGTACCATTGAAAGCGCGCGTTCACCCAGTAGTCGAACCACCGCTGCTCTTCCGCCGGGTCGGGCTTGACGAAAAATTCCATCTCCATCTGCTCGAACTCGCGCGTGCGGAAGATGAAGTTGCCGGGCGTTATCTCGTTGCGGAACGATTTGCCCGTCTGCGCCACTCCGAACGGCAGCTTCACCCGCTGCGTATCGATTACGTTCGAGAAGTTCGCGAAAATTCCCTGCGCCGTCTCCGGCCGCAGGTAGATCGTATTCGCGGTATCTTCCACAGGCCCCATGAAAGTCTTGAACATCAGGTTAAACTGGCGCGCCTCGGTCAATTCGCCCCCGCAATCGGGGCACCGGTCACCCTCGATATGATCGGCCCGGAAACGATGCTTGCACGCTTTGCAGTCGACCAGCGGGTCGGTGAAATTCTGCAGATGGCCCGACGCCTCCCAGGTCCGCGGATGCTGCAGGATGGCGCTGTCGAGCCCGATTACGTCGCTGCGCCCCTGAACCACGTCGCGCCACCACGCTTCCTTCACGTTGCGCTTCAGCTCGACGCCCAGCGGCCCGTAGTCAAAGGTCGAACCGAGGCCCCCGTAGATGTCGCTGGCGGGAAACACCAACCCGCGGCGCTTGCACAGGTTGACCAGCTTCTCCATCGTAACCGGCCGCTTGGATGAGCTCGTGGAATCTTCGACGGACAAAACATTCCTCCCTGGAAATCAACTCCAAAACCGGCCCGCGATCTCGCGCCGGCTAACCCAGCGTGATTATTTCGGCTGAAACCCGGCCGCCCGGCGCTATCTCCAGAATCGCCACCGTGCCTGGCACGTCAACCAGGTTGCGTGGCAAGGTCGCGCTGCCCGGATTAACCACCAGCGTATCTCCGAAGCGGACGATCCCTTCTAGATGGCTATGGCCCATGACGAGCACGTCCACCGGCCCGCCGAAATGCGCGCGCATCGCTTCCCGAAACACTCGTTCCGAGGTTTCGTCCGGCGTCGGCAGGGCATGCGCGAGGCCGATCCGTACTCCTTCGATCTCCAGCAGATGCGCCATCTTGACGCGCTCGTCCGCCTCCAGCCGGAAACGGTGTCCGTCCAACCCTTCGTCGCCATTACCCAAAGCCGCGATTACCGGCGCAATCTCCGCCAACTCGTCGAGCACCCGATTGACGTATACGTCGCCCGCGTGCATCACGAGATCGACATCGCGAAAAACTTCGAATATCGGCGCCGGCAAATGGTCGCAGGCCTCCGGTATATGGGTGTCGGAAATGAGCCCGATTCGCATTGGATCGCGCCGCTGGGGCATTCCCACGTGCGCTTCTAGAAAGTATCATGCGCGGAATCGCGCGGCAATTTTGCGGCCGTCGACCGCCTCATTCCGTTTGCGTACCGGAAATCGCGGACGCGGATGCGAGCTGCAAAATTGATGCGGCCGGTATCGGAGAACTGATTCTCGAAATTGATGCGG
This sequence comes from Candidatus Binataceae bacterium, assembly GCA_030042765.1. GTDB lineage: Bacteria > Desulfobacterota > Binatia > Binatales > Binataceae > JASHZA01. Next base: position 7,183 of record JASHZA010000382.1, read on the forward strand.
AAAATTTCAAGGAGATTTCCCGTGAAAATATTCAAATCGACTCTCGGCGCGGCCCTCATTCTCGGCCTGTTCTCTCTGGCCGGATGCGGACACAAGCTCGTCGCTCACGGCGGCGATACTACCGTCGCCGTTTACCCCGACAAGGATTCCTTCGACAAGGTCAAGGCGATGGAGCAGCAGGGCGGACCCGCGGGGCTAATCGGCGGGTTGGGTGAGTCGATGATGACCAAGAAGATCGATGCGGGAACTCCCGTCAAAATCCTCTCGAGCGACGACACCGGTTGTCAAATCGAAGTCGTCGATGGTCCCAACAAAGGCTTACACGGCTACGTAAGTAAGGATAGCGTCGATTAAGGGCTGCCCCCCGGAAATCATCAAAACGTTCAGCAGGTGAGCCGTTCGGTCGGAGCGGGCCTCACAGCGCGCTGGCGCCACGCTCCCCCGTCCGAATCCGCACCACCTCTTCCATCGGCATCACGAAGATCTTGCCGTCGCCTATCCGGCCCGTGCGCGCCGCGCGCTCGATCGTTTCCACCACCTGTGTCGCCATCTCGTCAGCCACGATTATCTCGAGCTTTACCTTGGGCAGAAAATCAACCACGTACTCCGCTCCTCGGTAAAGTTCGGTATGCCCCTTCTGGCGGCCGAATCCTTTTACCTCGCTGACCGTGAGGCCTTGCACACCGATGCTCGACAAGGCCTCTTTCACCTCGTCAAGTTTGAACGGTTTGATGATTGCCTCAACCTTTTTCATATTCCCTCCGGTCGCCGGGCCTTAAAACCACTGGCGCTCGCGACTCGCCAAACGCCATCTAGTACCTCTCCCAGATATCCCGCCCCAAACGCAAGGCCAGCGGATGAACGGCAATCGTAACGCAACCGCGATGCCAGTCTCGCGCCGCACGGCTCTTCAATAACCTCTATGCCCCTTCGCGGCTCGTTGCCATAAGCTGGTTAAATAACGGGCGAAAGTTCACTTAATAGGCAACCCGCCAATTGCCCGGCTTCTTCTTCACTCTGCTCGCTTTCCGCTGCCCGAGCCGATTCTCGGTTCCTCCCCGCTCATCAATCGCTTGATGTTCTCGCTATGGCGCATAAGAACCAGTGCCGACATCAGGATCGCAAGCAAAATGTAGTGCTTGGGTGATCCGACCGCTGCAACCGCCGCCGGCAACGCTATCGCAGCGCCGATCGATGCGAGCGACACGATGCGGGTGGTTGCGATCAGAATCACGAAGAACAGTAGCGCTATTCCTATTGCCGCCGGCGATAGTCCGAGCCACACCCCCAGCGAAGTCGAGACCCCGCGCCCTCCCCGAAACCCAATGAATATCGATGAGATCGACCCGGCGAACGCCG
>JASHZA010000383.1 GCA_030042765.1 Candidatus Binataceae bacterium
GCGAAACATCCGAGCCATTGGCCGGTTGCCATCTTCGGCAGATAGCGCGTGCGCTGATCCTCCGTGCCCAGCCCGAGTATCGGCCACGAACCGAGGGAAGAATGGGCCGAAACGATCACGCCGGTCGACGCGCATTGCACGGAGAGTTCCTCGATTACCAGCGCGTAGGAAACATTGTCGAGGCCCGCGCCGCCGTATTGCTCAGGAATAAACACCCCCAGCATCCCGAGCTCGCCCAGCTCCCCCACCGCTTTCGCCGGGAACTCGTGCGTGCGGTCGATCTCGACGCCGACGCGCTCGAGCCTTTCCCGCGCAAACCGCCGCGCGGTGTCGCGCGCGCCGCGTTGAGCTTCGGTTAGTTCCAGATCCATCAGATAATCCCGCGAAAATCCCGCGATATTCTTATCTTAGACGCCTCGTCAGGTCGATAGAAACAGTCATTCGATGCGACCGGCGCCAGTCTATGGACCCGCCTACCGATGCTGCCATTTGGGTTGACGCTTCTCTATGAAGGCTTTCATGCCTTCGGTCTTATCCGCGCTCCCGAAAACGACGGCAACCGTGCTCTGCTCGAAGCGCAGCCCCGCGTCTTCCTCCATCGTGAAGGAAGCGCGCAGAGCGGCCTTGGCTTGACGCAAGGCAAAGCCCGACTTGCCGGCAATCTTCTCGGCCAGCTTGCGAGTCTCGGGAATAAGCGCCTCCGCCGCCACTACATGATTCACCAACCCCCATTCCAGGGCCGTCCTGGCGTCGAACATTTCGCCCGTCATGATCAGCTCGCGCGCTCGCACCTGGCCGATCCGATGAGGCAGCCGCTGCGTGCCGCCAAAACCGGGAATTATTCCAAGATTGATTTCGGGCTGGCCGAAGCGCGCTTTCTCGCTCGCCAGGATTAAGTCACACGCCAGCGCCAACTCCAGACCGCCGCCAAGCGCGAAGCCGTTGACAGCCGCGATCACAGGGATCGGCAAATCCTCGAAGGTTTGCATCACGCGATGGCCAAGGCGCATGAACTCCTGTCCTTCGACGACCGACATCTCCGACATCGCGGCGATATCGGCGCCCGCCACGAAGGCGCGATCGCCGGCGCCCGTCACGATCAAAATGCGCACGGAAGCGTCGTGGCGGACGTCACGCAGAATCCGCGCGATTCCTTCGAGCACCTCGCGGTTGAGCGCATTCAGCGCCTTCGGCCGGTTTATCGTAAGGGTCGCTATCTCGCCTGTTTCAAAAATCAGATCTTCCAATTGGCCCTCCATGTTCCGTGGCGCGACCGGCCTTGCAACGGCGACGAACCGCGCCTGGACGTTTTACTCCGAAGCGAGCTTCTCGCGCACCATCCAGATCCGATCCCCGCCCCAGAAAATCTCGTCGTCGATCACGAAAGTCGGCACGCCGAAGACCCCTATTTCTTCGGCTTCCAGGCTAATCCGCTCAAGTTCGCGGCTCCCTTCATCTTCGAGGAAATCAAAGAAGGCCGCCATCGGCGCCCCACTCTCTTCCAGCACCTTGCGAATCGCCCCGCGGTCTTCGATATCGAGTTCGCGCTTCCAGAAGCGTTCGAATACCAGGTCGTTGTACCGGGGAAAGACTCCGCGCCGTTGTGCATAAAGCATCCCGATCGCGGCGATGGACGAATCAAAGATTTTCTGCGGACCCTTGACCGTCAGCCCCCGCCGGTTGGCCAGGCGGCGCGCATCCATGTAGCTGTAGCGCACCCGCCGCCATTGATGAGGATTGCGCCCTTCGACGGTCCCGAGAAAATCGGGGATATTGAGGACATACGGCAGCCACTCGAATCGGATGCCGAACTCGCGCTCGAGATCGTATGCCGGGTCTTTCGCCAGATAGGCATAGGGGCTCTTGTAATCGATATAAATTCTAAAATCCTGTTTCACGGCAGTAACCCACAGTGGTAGCGCGTGCAGTTTGACATTGAAACGCTATTGAACCGGCTATCGTCTCTCTTGTTGAGGGTTGGCACGCACTTGCCAAAATGCTTAATTTGTTGCAAAGATGCTAACAATTCCCTTGACGCTCTTTTGAGCAATTGTTAGCATCGACGAGCAGTAATGGTCTATTTCAACCCATCCGTCTCGCACCGACACCGTTTCCCCGGAACTCCGGGAGACTTTGCCAGAGGAAAGCCTCATGATCTACGAAGTAGAGTTTAGCGACGGCACCACCGCTCAGGTCAACGCGAGCAACGACTACTCCGCCATGCGGCTTGCGGTGGCCAAGTACAAGGACAAGCTGGTCGTTACCGTGCGAAAGGCCGGCCTTATGGGAATGTCGCAGCGGCGGCCACCCACGGAAGCCGGCAAGGCCTGAGCTGTCCACGCAAACCAATTCGGGGCCGGTCCGGTCAGGCCCCGATTCCTCCTTACATCAGGAATCCGGGCTGATGATCAGCGCGCCTCGCGCATCGTCACCACAATCTTGCCGGTCTGCGCATCGCTCAGCATATAGCGGTGAGCGTCCGCGAGCCGCTCGAACGGGAAAGTCCGGTCCATCACGGGCCTGATCGCGCCACTCACGAGCGATGCGGTCATATCCGCGGCGAAACGTTCGCCCGCGACAAGGGTCTCCTGCGCCGTGCGCGTGCGAAAAGTAACGCCGATGATGCAGGCGCGTTTGCGCGCGACCTCGTCCATGTCGCAATAGCCCACGCGCGCAGCGTTGCGGCCGACGCTGACGAGTCGCCCCTTGATCGCCAGCGCCACGATGTTGTCCGCCAGCATCGGTCCGCCAACCTGATCGATAATCGTGTCGACTCCGCGATTATCGGTCGCCACCGCCACCGCGTTCACCCAACCCGCTCTGCTGGTATCGACGATCTCGCCGGCGCCCAACGCGCGCAGCGCCGCGGCCTTACCCGGAGATCGCGTGGTCGCGAGCACCGGCTTCGCGCCGATATATCGAGCGACCTGGATCGCGGCGGTCCCGACGCCCGAAGACCCCGCCGTCACCATGATCGATTCGCCCGCCTTGACCGCCGCGGCGGTGACGATCGCGTCGTGCGCGGTGATGAAAACGTTGGGGATCGCCGCGGCCTCAGCCCACGGCATCCCGTCCGGAATCCGCATCAACGCCCGCTGACTGACGGTCGTGTACTCGGCGTAACATCCAGGCCCGCGGCCCATCACGCGCTCGCCGATGCTCCATCCGCCGACGCCCTCGCCCAGCGCGGCGATCTTGCCGGCGAACTCGATTCCGGCGCGCATCGGCCGCAACGCCGGATTATCCGATCGCAGCGCAGGCAACTGGATCAGCTCGCCGCGATTCGTGCCGGCGGCATAAATTTTCACCTGCACTTCGCCTGCGCGCGGCGCGGGCACCGGGATT
>JASHZA010000384.1 GCA_030042765.1 Candidatus Binataceae bacterium
GTCTACGAGCACATTGTTTATGACGGCGCTGCGCCGCACATTTTCCACATCGAGCCGCGGCTCAAAGAACAGGGCATCGTATTCAACTCGCTGTCCAAGACCTATGCGATGACCGGATGGCGGATCGGATTCGCGGCCGGACCGCGCGAGGTGATCGCGGCGGCCGGACGCCTGCAAAGCCAGAACAGCGGAAATCCGAACTCGATCGCGCAGGCGGCGGCGATCGAGGCGCTGACCGGGCCGCAGGACGAGGTGAGCAAGATGGCGGTGGAGTTCCGCGCGCGCCGCGACCTGGTGGTCGAGCGCGTGCGCAAACTTCCCGGATTCAGCCTGCCCAACGTGCCCGGCGGCGCCTTTTACGCTTTCCCCAATATCTCCGGGCTGATCGGCGCAAGCCTTGGCGGCAAGACGATTACCGACGGTGATACGCTGGCTGATCTGCTGCTCAACGAAGCGCACGTCGCGGTGGTCGGCGGCAACGATTTTGGAGCGCCCGACCATGTGCGGATGAGCTACGCGACGTCGCGCGAGAAGCTGAATACCGCCTTCGACCGGCTCGAGCGCACACTGGCGAACGTGAAAAGGTGATCTAGCAGGGCGTTCTTTCTTCCATCGCTGCTCTCCGACTGAAGACTTTTCAGCCACGCCCGAAATGTGCTCAAAGTTCGACCAGTGCAGCCGCGTCGGCGGCGAGAGACGATTTCGAGGTCATCGAGATGGAGAACAGCGAACACAAAAACCCGCTTCTGGTCGAGCATGAGCCGCCGCTTGGATGGATGATCATCAACCGGCCCGAGCGCCGCAACGCGCTCAACTATGAAACCTGGGTGCGGATGGTCGAAGCGGTCAACGAGCTCAACGAGAACCCTGAGGTGCGGGTCATTATCATGCGGGGAGTCACGCCGGAGGCGTTTATCTCGGGCGCCGATATCTCGGAGTTCCCGAGCCATCGCGCCAACGCCGAACAGGCGCGGATGTATCGTTCCGCGCCCGGCAACGCGACCTCGGCGCTGGTCGGCAGCCCAAAGCCGGTCATCGCGATGATCGCCGGAATCTGCATCGGCGGCGGGCTCCAGGTGGCCCTTTCGTGCGATATCCGGCTTGCGGCGCGCGGGACCAAGTTCGGGATACCGGCGGCGCGTCTCGGCCTGGCCTACCCGCTGGAGGGCGTCCTGTCGCTCTCGCAAATTGCGGGTCCGGCCAACGCCCGCGATATCCTCATGTCCGCGCGTATCTTCGACGCCGAAGAGGCGTTGCGGATGGGGTTGATCAACCGGCTGGTCGAACCCTCCGAGCTCGAAGCCAACGTTCGTGACTATGCGACCCGGATGGCAAGCAACGCACCGCTGACAATGGCTGCCGCAAAAGCGACGATTCGCGAAGGACTCAAAGAAGGTGCCGAACGCGACTCGAAACAAATCGCCGCAATGGTCGCGCGCTGTTTCGATAGCGAGGACTACAAGGAGGGAGTCCGCGCGTTCCTCGAAAAGCGGCCGCCGCGGTTCCAAGGGCGATAGAGCGCCATGAGCTGATGCTCATCCGTTCTCCTCACTTCTTTTGAGAAGGGCCCGCCTGGTCGAGAAATCGGGGGACGCCCAAGCCATCTCGGGCGCCCTTTTCCACGATTTGAGAAAGTCGAATCAGGGCCGTTCAATGGCATACCTCAACGCCCCCAATACTGGTTAACGTAAGCACTGCCCAGCCAGGTCTCACTTTTAAGTTCCGTTGGCCCCGCACGGTCTGGCAGATTAGGTGCGGCGTAATAATAGGCATCAAAGCCGATCACTTGACTGTCCCCGTCAACGATCTGGTTGAAGGCAATCACCTTAAATTTTGGGGCCCGTCCGTTCAGCAAACTACCTTTAGGCAAACTGATGATCCTAACTGTGTACTGCGAGAGGGTCACCTCAGAATATGCTTCATGACCGTATGATTGCCTTGGTACCATCTTGGTGAAGTCGTCGATACGAGTTAGTTGAAAGACGCCATCAGGCGTGCTGAGTTGCAGCTGGCGGTTAACCATCTGCACGCAGACATTGCGAATTGGCCCGATTGCGGCCCCATCGTAGCCGCGAGTGCGGGCTCCATAGGTCCGCGACATAAGCGCAGGAGCGTCATAGGCAGCAAGACTGAGAAACCCTTGATTGCTGCTGAATGTATCGCAGGAGACCAAAGGCCTCCTTCTTGGTTGCCGCAGGTAGGATGGGCATCTAGACGCAACAATGGAGCCCAAGAGCCCGAGAAACCCCGAAGGGGCTCCGCCCCAGGCCTGATTTTCGATAGCGTTGGGTCCGCACGGAAACCTGGGAGGCGGCGTAGGATATGGAGCCGGCTCGTTTTCTTCATTGCCAGACAAAAAGGGGTTGAATGGGTTAGGTTCGTCGCCGGAGTAAAACTCGTCAACGGGGATCAAACCTGCGGAGAAACTGCCAGAATATGGGGCTTGCTGAAGGAAGGCGTCAGCATTCGCAGACGATATGCCCGCCCCCTCTACGGTTACGGCCGCGACCGATCGGCCAGCCGAGAGTGCGACAGAAGAGACGATAATCAAAAGAACTGCAATTGACCGAGACAGCTCTTTATAGCAGCCAATTCGGAACGGTCGAGGCGCGCGTCTCATACTTGAAATCTCCTTTGAGGTCCGAAGTTCGTCAAAGCAGGACGTGCGGATCGTGAAGGTTCTGACCACGCGAACGGCAAGCGAGAATCGTCGTGCAGCCCGCCCGGGCCCGGAGGTTTGAGGCAACACAAACAGTCAGGACTGATTGTATCAGTCCTGACTGTTTGCTACAGTCCCGCCTGTCGTCTTCATCCACGGCTAAATACTCGGTGGCCGAGACGACTCTTCAGCGATGGCGAGTGTTCAGGAAGAAAGAAGCGCCGAGACCAGACGGCGCCTGCTCGACGCTACGCTCGAGTGTCTCCATGAACTTGGCTATGCGGGCACGAGTACGCCCGAGATAGCGCGGCGCGCGCGAGTCTCGCGCGGAGCTCAGCTTCATCACTTCAAACGCAAGGAAGAGCTGGTCGTAAGCGCCCTCGAGTATGTTTTCGATTTGCGGCTCGCACGGTTCCGCCAGGTAGCCGCCGAGCTGCCGCTGGAGCCCGAGGCGCGAGTGAAGGCGCTGATCGACCTGCTCTGGCCACAATTCAAAGGCCCTGTTTTTTACGCATGGCTCGAGCTGGTAGTTGCTTCGCGCACGGATCCGGCTCTGCGGGAGGCGGTTCGTGCGGCGAGCAATCATTTTATCCAGGGCGTGCACGAAATCTTCAGAATGCTCTTCGGTCTTACTGGCGAGTCGGGCCACGAGGAACCGCTGGAGATCCTGATCTTCGGGATGCTCGAGGCTTTGGCGCTGGAGCGAATACTGTGCGAATCCGAACACGACGAGATCGAGAAGCTCGAGCCCGCCCTTAAGCTGGTGAAGGTGATCGCCGGCGCGCTCGCGGTGAGGCCGTTGTCGAGCCTGGGCGGTTGAAACGCAGAGGATCGAAAATTTCTTTGGCAGGAGATGCCGATGGACGCAGGCACCCAAACCGAACAAGAGATTTACTTCAACCCATGGGACGAGGCCTTCAGAGCCAACCCGTATCCCCATTACCGACCGCTTTATACGCGTCCACCCTACTTGCTGAACCTGTTCATGCAGATGGCGCTGGTTGCGCGCCACGCGGACGCAGTCGCGGTCCTGCGCGACCATGAGCGGATGTCGAGTGTGCAGCCGCGGATTCCCGGCATCGAGCAGCAAGACCTGTTCGGGGATACGGCGACGGTCCTGTTCTCCGACCCGCCGACCCATACGCGGCTCCGGCGGCTGGTGAGCCGGGCGTTTACGCCCAAGCGGATTAAGGACCTCGAGCCTCGTATTCGGGAGATTGCGGGTGCGCTGCTCGATCGCGCTCAGGCCAAAGGCGAACTGGAAGTCGTGGCCGATCTGGCGACGCCGCTGCCGGTGATGGTGATTGCGGAAATGCTGGGCGTGCCGCCGCAGGAATACGCGCAGTTCAAACACTGGTCGGACCGGATTGTCGAGGGCGACAACACGCCTCCCGGGATGCCGCTGCCGGATGAAGTACGGCGGGCTTACTCCGACTTGGGCAACTATTTCGCAGAGGTGATCGAGCGCCGGCGCCATGAGCCCGGCGAGGACCTGGTAACCGCGCTGGTCGCGGCGCACGAGGAGTCCGACGCGCTTACCGCCGGGGAATTGCAGGCGTTCGTTATCCTGCTGCTGCTGGCCGGCAACGAGACCACCACCAATCTGATCGGCAACGGCATGCTCGCTCTGGGACGCCATCCGGAGCAACTTGCCCGGCTCGCGAGCGACCATTCCCTGCTGCCGCGGGCGATCGAGGAGATGTTGCGCTACGACGGCCCCGTGCAATCGACCGTGCGCTACAACAAGGAGCCGGTTGAAGTCGGAGGCACGGTGATTCCGGCGAACTCGGTGGTTTTCGTGATCCTGGCGGCGGCGAATCGCGACCCGGCGCAATTTTCGGAGCCGGACCGCTTCGACATCGCGCGCGACCCTAATGCCCATCTGGCGTTCGGCGACGGGATTCACTTCTGCCTCGGCGCGGCGCTTGCGCGGCTCGAGGGAGCGATCGCGTTCCGCAGTGTACTCGAACGTTTCCCGAAGCTCCGACTGGCAGAGCCGGAAGGTGCTGTCGCCTACAAGGGGTCGTATTTCCTGCGCGGGCTTGCGGCTTTGCCGATGGCGATTCGCTGAGCATCTCGCGCGTTTGGAACTGCAGGAGGGCGTGCGATGGTCGGCGGGGAGCAGACTGCCGAGGCAGACACGACGGCGCATCGCGCGCGCTTTCCATTTATCGCGCGGCAGTTCCCTCCTTTCACGGCGCGGCAATGGCGCGTCTTCTGGATTTCCACCACCGCCGGCTTCTTCGACAATTATGACGGCGCCCTGT
>JASHZA010000385.1 GCA_030042765.1 Candidatus Binataceae bacterium
TCTCGCGGTATGCTCTCTTCCATTCCTGTTCGATCGCGAGTTGCTCGACACGCTCGACCAAGACACGGCCGTACCAGGAACGATCGAACACCACAATCTGACCCCGTTCGGGCAGCTTTTCCCAAAACCGCTGGAGATAATGTTGCGCCTGCTCCCGTGAGGATGGCGCTGAGATTGGATGGACCTTGAAGCTGCGAGGGTCCAGGGCCCATCCGAGACGCCGAACGATCCCGCCTTTCCCGGCAGTGTCCCATCCTTCGAGCACGAGCACGGCGCGCTCGTGCGTTCCCAAGTAGGCTTGTTGTACCAATTGCAGCGTATTCTGGAGCGGTTTCAGTAGCTGTTCGTAATCGGTGATTGCGATCTCTGGAAAGTTGGAGACCGCGGCCAATCGCGGACGCCTGGAAATGGTGAAGTCTTCTGCCCTCATCTTGTTTTTTGGGACAATGCGCTCTCCTGGACTGACTTCAAAAGCCGGGGCACGAATCCGTCGTTTCGCATTGTTGGCCGAGTAAGAAAATAGTGTATAGGACTCAAGGAGATTTTCATGCAGCCGGAACGCCTTGACATCGTGATTCGCCAGGCCACAGTTTTCGACGGTACCGGGGCCGCGCCTTTCACTTCCGACGTCGCGATCGCCGACGATCGTATCGCACGCGTGGGCGAAGTACACGAAGTCGGTGGCGTCGAGATTGATGGGCGCCGGCTGGCGCTGGCCCCGGGCTTTATCGATGTTCACAGCCACGACGACATGGCCGTGTTCATCGCGCCGGAGATGGATTTCAAGGTGATGCAGGGAGTCACCACGGATATTGTCGGCAACTGCGGCCTGGGGGCTGCGCCCTACGACGCCGCGATTGGATTTTTCGCGGGCCTTAGCGGTACCGAGCGATTCCCGACATGGAAGGGATACGCGGGCTATTTCGAAGCGGTCGAGCGTCAGCCGCCGAGCCTCAATATCGCCGTGTTGGCGGGCCACGGAACGATTCGCACGGCCGTGATGGGTAATGAAGAGCGGGCACCGGACAGAGCCGAAATGGATTCGATGATCCGCGCTTTGCGCGAGGCGCTGGCGGCTGGCGCGGTCGGAATGTCGACCGGGCTAATCTATGAGCCGGGACGCTACGCCGCGACTGCGGAGATTATCGAACTGGCGCGCGAGATGAAGGGTACAGGCGCCATTTACACTAGCCATATGCGCAACGAGGCGGGCGGCCTGCTCGACTCGATTCGCGAGACCATCCGGATTGGCGAAGAAGCCGGCGTGCCGGTACAGGTTTCACATCATAAGGCCTCGGGGCGCGACAACTGGGGCAAAGTGCATGATTCGCTGCGGCTGATCGAGCAGGCGCGCAGCCGCGGTCTCGACGCTTCGGCCGACCAGTATCCCTACACTTCCGGCAGCACCATCCTCGCGGCGGTGCTGCAAAACAACGCGCTCAACGAGCGCGGACGCGAAGGCGGAATCGGCACTGTCGCGCCCGAGAACATCCTGATCGCTTCCGCACCGCATCATCCTGAGTATGAGGGCAAAACCGTGGCACAACTCACGGAGTTGTTCGGCCTGCCGGCCGAGGCCGCCGCCAGGCGAGTCGTTGCCGAAGAAGGCGGCGGCGCGCTGGTGGTGCTCGAAACCATGGACGAAAGTGACGTCCGCACCGTGATGCGCCATCCCAGCACGATGATTGGGTCCGACGGAATTCTCGGCGGCAGCAAGCCACATCCACGGTTGTACGGCACCTTCCCGCGCGTGATTGGACATTACGCTCGCGACCTCGGCCTGATGAGCGTCGAACAGGCCATCTACCGCATGACCGCGATGCCGGCGGCGAAGTTCGGTCTCGCCGACCGCGGAGTTGTTCGCGCGGGCGCGTTCGCCGACCTGGTACTATTCGATGCAGCCAAGTTGGCCGATGTCGGAACGTACAACGATCCGTGCCGCTATCCGGTGGGAATACATTACGTATTCGTCAATGGGCGCGCGGTGGTCAGCAGCGGACGCCATACCGGCGCCCGTCCCGGCCGGGCGCTCCGCCGCCCTGATTGACCTTAGTCGACCGGCGCGAAGGCCGCCGGCAACTGTTGCAATTCGGCTTTGACGCAATTTTTAAAAGTATGAGCCGCGGGCGTGTAATGACAGGTGGGGTCGAAAAAATCTTTGGTGATCCCAGCGGGAGTCGAACCCGCGTTCCCGACGTGAGAGGCCGGTGTCCTAACCACTAGACGATGGGACCGCTCCGACACAACCAAGCGCGTGGGATACGGTTGGCTGAGGAGGGAGGACTCGAACCTCCAATCGCCTGATCCAGAGTCAGGTGGCTTGCCAATTAGCCGACTCCTCAGCGCCAGCTCTAATTTATAATCGTCCCGTCACGAGCTTCCAAGGGCCGTCGGTCTCTCAGCAAGCATGGGCCCTGACATACGGTTCAACTCCCCTCGCGGGCCGCCATCTTTTTCTCGAAAACTTAGGTTCACGGCATGACGGTCGGCGCAGCTCCGGGGGCAAGCGACCCTTGCGGCGGCGCGTCCGACTTCACGTTGACCTTGTAAGTCACCTTCTCGCCGTTGGCGAGAGTGACGTTCAGGTTCCAGGTGCCAGCGTCGGCACCAACCAGGACGATCTTGCCCGGTGAATCGGTGCGCACCACGAGAGCATTAGGATTGTTGGTCACCTTTATGCCGGGGGAAGACGCCTTCTCACTTACGCCTTCAATGGTGTAGGTCTCACCCTTATTTATCGTCACAGAGACCGTCCGCTGATTGGCTTCGGCGGCCCGCGCTAAAGGCGTGTTCAAAGCTGACGCGCCCAGTACGAGCAACAAGGCTGCCAGCAGACTCCCTCCACGGCCAGCAGGCGCGTTTACCAGTTTAGTCATTTTGCCCCCTCCTCTTCCGTCTCCTGCCGCTTATCCGGACCGCTTAGCCTGTCTAAAACAGAGTCTGAAACAGACCTCCGCCGAAGTATGCCTTCCGTTCGCTGAGATAATGCGCTTATGATCTCCCCTTCATCACATAGTGAAGGATTTCACCCTGAACGAAAACCCTAATATGTGCCAGGTCTGAGGGGTGAAGCTCAAGCCCCGGCGGCGACGCCTTGGGCTCAGCGTGCGGGCGGGGGTGGTCTGGGAGGGCCGGCGGCGCCTCGCCAGGACGGGATGCCGTGCGCGCGGCTTAGCGGCCGGCGGCCGTGGTTCGAAGTGTTTCGGCGTGATGATCGACCAGTTCGTCGCAGCGCTGGAGCAGGGCGGGATCCTGACAGTGCTGCTCGATCATGTAGCTCAGCTCACTGAGGTCGTGGACCAGTAGCCGCTGGCATCGCTCATACTCATCGTGCTGCTGCAAAGCTCTTAGCAGGTCGCCGACCATCTCCTCGAGTTCGCTTTCCTCAACTTCAAGTGCGATCGCGAGCGCACGCTCTATCGGCAATTTCTGGGGCGGTTCGCTCAAATAGCGTTGCAGCGTCTCGCGCAGGCGTTCGACCGCGCCTTCCCTCACAGGAATCGGACTGGGTTTGTCGAGCACGCCCTCGAATTCGAGGACGGTGAGCACGAGGTCGAGGGAGCCGACATGCCGCGCTTCATCGCGGGCCATCCCGAACCAGAATTCATGCAACGCGGAGGTGGCGGCGAAAATCTTGGCGAAACGCGCGTACAGCGCCATGCTGCGCTTTTCGAGATCAATTGTTGTCTCGAGCAATTCCCGCGTGGTCGGCACAATCGGAATCTTATCGCCTGTGCGCTTCGTTCGTAAAGCGGGGCCGGACAGAAGACTGGCGGCGCCCGGCGCGCCTGCGCGCCCGGGCACCACCGCCTCGAAAGCTTACCGCGCCAACTCGGTCGCGCGCGTTTCGCGAATCACCGTCACCCGAATTTGTCCGGGGTAGGTCATATCCGTTTCGATCTTGCGCGCAACTTCTCGCGCCAGCATCGTTGCGTCCTCGTCGGACACCTGGCTGGGCTCGACGATCAGCCTCATTTCGCGCCCCGCCTGAACGGCGAAGCATTTGTCAACGCCCTTGAATGACTTCGCGATTGTTTCCAAGTCATCGAGCCGCTTGACATAGCTTTCGAGCACCTCACGGCGCGCGCCGGGTCGTGCCCCTGACAACGCATCGGCCGCGTCCACCAGTGGCGCGAGGATGGTTTCGGCCTTGACTTCCTCGTGGTGCGCTGCAATGGCGTTGACGATTTTGGCTGATTCCCCGTATTTGCGTGCCAGCTCGGCGCCAATCAGCGCGTGCGACCCCTCGACCTCGTGCGTCAGCGCCTTGCCGATATCGTGCAGGAGAGCGGCCCGCCGCGCCTGTTTCTCGTTCAGTCCGAGTTCCGCGGCCATGGCCCCGCAGATGAACGCGGCCTCAATCGAATGCATCAGCACGTTCTGAGCATAGCTGTAACGATACTTGAGCATTCCGAGCAGCTTTGAGAGCTCCGGATGTACGCCGTGGACGCCCACCTCGATAAGCGCGCGCTGCCCTGCTTCCTTGATGGATTCCTCGACCTCCTGCTCGGCGCGCCGCACGACTTCTTCGATGCGCCCGGGATGGATCCTGCCATCCGAGATCAACCGCTCCATCGCGACACGTGCTATCTCGCGGCGAATCGGATTGTGGCACGAGATCACCACCGCCTCGGG
>JASHZA010000386.1 GCA_030042765.1 Candidatus Binataceae bacterium
CCCTGGCGGCGTTCGCCTACCGTCACAGCCGCGGCCTTCCATATGTTTATCCGGACAATGACCTCAGCTATGCCGGGAACTTTCTTTCGATGCTCTTCAAGATGACCGAGCTCAAGTTCAAGCTCAATCCTACGCTCGAGCGCGCGCTCGATGTGCTCTTCATCCTGCACGCGGACCACGAACAGAATTGCTCCGCCAACGCGATGCGTTCGGTAGGAAGTTCACAGGTCGATCCCTACTCGGCCGTAGCCGCGGCGACCGCGGCGCTCTATGGCCCTTTGCACGGCGGGGCCAACGAGGCGGTTATCCGGATGTTGATAGAGATTGGGTCGCCCAAAAACGTTCCCGATTTCATCAAGGGCGTGAAGAAAGGGGAACGACGCCTGATGGGTTTCGGCCACCGCATCTACAAGAGCTACGACCCGCGCGCCAAGATTATCAAGCGCCTGGCCTACGAAGTGTTCGATGTTACCGGGCGAAATCCGCTGATCGATATCTCTCTCGAACTCGAGCGTATCGCGCTCGAGGACGACTACTTCGTATCGCGCAAGCTTTACCCGAATGTGGATTTCTACACCGGCGTCACCTATCAGGCGATGGGTTTCCCGATGACAATGTTCCCGGTGCTGTTTGCCATCGCGCGTACCTCCGGGTGGATGGCGCAATGGGCCGAGATGGTGCGCGATCCGGAGCAGAAGATCGCGCGGCCGCGCCAGGTTTATGTGGGCGAAAAAATCCGCCATTTCCTGCCGATCGACGAGCGGCCCGAGCCGCTGATGCGCGAGGACGCCGTCAGCGACAGAATCTAGTCGAGCTGCGAGGACGCCTTAGTGCGAGGCGTCCTCGCTTCCAGCGCCGCGCACCGTCAGATTCCGAAACTGAACCCACAGATTGATCGGCGGCGTAATATCGTTCGCAACGTGGGCGGATATGTACACTGGTCGGCATTTTTATTGAGCGCCGTAACGTGCGACCGGTGAAGTTCGGTTTGCGCTTTTCGACAAATGCGCGCGCGCCTTCTGCTACGTAGCCAGCTTGCACGCACAGCGTCTGGTTGCGATCTTCCATATAGATTGTCTGCTCCAGGCTTCCGGCATCTACGCTCGCCGTCAGGCATTCCTTGGTTAGCCGCAGCCCCAGCGGCGAGGTCTCCGTCATCTCGCGCGCCAGCGCACCTGCCGCCGCTTCGAGTTGCGCGTCGGCAACGACTTCGGAAACGAGTCCAGTCGCAAGCGCACGTTGCGCGTTGATGAAGCGTCCGGTGAGGAGCAGTTCCGACGCTACCGAGGCACCGACGGCGCGCGGCAGAAAATAGCTCGCTCCCATGTCACATCCCGAGAGCCCGATTCTTATGAAAGCCGCGTTGAAGCGAGCCGACTCGCTCGCAAGCCGAACATCGCAGGCGAGTGCCAGTGAAAACCCGCCGCCTGCGGCCGCTCCGCGCACCGCAGCAATAAACGGTTGCGGCAATCGCCGTATCGTGATCACCAGGCTCGACAGCCGCCGCTGCAACTCGTACATCCCGGCGGTCGAACCGCCGAAATTGTCGACCGCTCCGTCCGTATGTTCTTTGAGGTCCAGGCCCGCGCAGAAAGCACGACCCGCTCCGCGCATCACTACCACGCGCGTCTTTTCGTCGGCGGCAAGATGTTGCAGGAAGTCGTGAAGTTCATGAACGATCGTTGAATTGAGCGCATTCAATGCCTGTGGACGATTAAGGGTCAACCACGCGATCGCGCCCTCTTGTTTTATTTCCAGAGCTTCCTAACGCATCACAATCTCTCCTGACGGTCCGTTAATATAAATCGCCTTGCCCGCGCGTGCGCGCTGCTCAAATCTGCCTACACCCTATTAAAATTTTAGATGCTGAAACCAACTTCCCGACCCAAGCGCATCAAGATTGGAACCCATGCTGCTTCATGAACGCAAACGGATACATTAGTGCCTTTGACTTCGCGCATAAGCGGAGGATAAAGCCTTTCGCCATTTTAGAGCTATTAAGGTCCCTGTTAGGCGCATGTTGACGCGGTCTTCTTTTCATTCAACTGCTTTTTTGCGCTAAGGCTGCTTGACTTCGCTTTTCAAGGGGCAGAGGCTTGCCCTGTACGTCAAATCCAGTCTCGCCAAGTGGGGGGTGGCGGGCTGGCATGGGCTCGGGAATATGGCGTCACAAGACGAAATTTTCACGATCAAGGAATTATCAGAACACCTGCGGGTCCATCCGACAACGATTTATCGCTTGTTGCGACAGGGCCGTCTGCCTGGTTTCAGAGTCGGAAGCAACTGGCGTTTTAATCGAGCCGCCATCGAACAATGGGAGCATACGCAGGCGTCGGGCGCGCCGCCGATAACGGTCGCCCGCGGCAGACGAAGGCGGCGGTAATTCTTCCGCTGGCCGAATCATTTCAAGCTTCTCGTTTTCCTCGCGTTTTTGCCTGATCCTAAATGAAGCCCCTTCGCGCGGAATCTCGGTTCGTTGTCAGACGCCGGTTCCAGCGTTTGACATTCCCGGCTTAAACCGAATAGCTAACGTTTCACCAAAGAGGCGGAGTGTTTCGCTGCGATGTCGACCAAGTACGCTGACGTACGCGGGTGCGCCACATACTACTATTACGTGGGGCGCACGACGCTGCCCGACGTGGTTCCAGATTTCTCACGCGGCCGCAAGCTGATCCTGCTGCACGCCGCCGGTTCCAACGGCCATTCGTGGCATTACCAGTACGATCATTTGGGCAATCGGCACAGCCCAATCGCGCCTGATTTTCCCGGTCATGGGCGTTCCTCGG